>DNYQ01000294.1 GCA_003506745.1 Syntrophaceae bacterium | reverse complement strand
CTAAGAAAGTCACGGTTGTGCTGGATACCTGTTTTTCCGGCAACTCCGATCGCGGAATGCTGTTTAAAAATATCAGCCCTACCTTAGTGAAGGTGAAGAAGGAATATCGGGGACCGCAAAATGCAGTGCTGATGACAAGCGGCGCCGTTGATCAGGTGTCCGGCTGGTATCCGGAAAAAAGCCATTCGCTGTTTACGTATTTCTTTTTGAAAGGATTGCAGGGACAGGCGGATGTGAACAAAGACGGTAAAATCACCGTGGGCGAGATGGATGCCTATGTAAAGGAGAATGTCCCCTACATGGCCCGCAGGTTAACCGGCAACGAGCAGAATCCGGTTGTGACGGGAAATGCCGCCGATGTGATTGCCACGCTGAAAAAATAACTAGGCGGCCTCGGGTTCTGTTTTTTCCACAAAGGGCGGCAACGGGCATTGAAGGGCAAGCGCGACGACGCGCAGAAGCTCTGCTTCTTCAAAGGTAACGGTTTGATCCGCGAAGGCGCAGTGCGAGCAGGCGTCAATGACGGTTTCCTTGATTTTGAAGGATGCGGCGGTCAGATTTTTGAGCGCCCGGTTCACGTTGATGTAGGAGGCGTTTTCCTCAAATGAGAAAACAGGTTTCCGGGCAGCCAGTTCCGGAATCCTGGCCATACCCACTTTAAAGGCATTCTTTGCTTTTTCTCCGTCGGCCGGATGTCCGGCTGCGGCCAGCGCTCCGAGCAGTGTCACAACATCCAGTCCCACCTGGGCATAGGAAAATTTTGTAACGGTTCGAAACAGATCGTCAGAGGGGTTCAAATATTTTTCCAGAATCCATTGAACGGACAGCTCCAGCAGCGTCAGCTTTCCATCGGCGTTGACCAGCGACTGCAAAACCATAAGGAAATTTCTTTTTTCCATGCCGGTCATTGCCGACAACGACGGCATGGCCAGTTCCAGAATGGGCAGTTTAAGACTGTTGGAAAGGCCGGATAACCGGGTGCACAGAAGAAAAACCCCGTCCGTATTTCCCTGTAAAACCAGCGTTCTTCCCAGCGCCGCCTGCTGATCGCGCCTTTGCGTGCCGCCGCCGATGATAAGCGCGAAGATAATCGCTGCGGCTCCCTGCGGTGTTTTCACGGTCTCATGGATGTCCCGGGGGATGGACGTCAAAATGGCCTGACTCTCTTCAAGATGATCCGGCGTGGGATTGCCGACGGACGCCGCAAGATAGGCCGGCATTGCGGTGGAAAGCGGCGGCGCGGGGTGCTTGTAGCGCTCGGTTCCCCCGAATGGTATTGTGTACATCGGTTTAGGCTGTGGACGGTCGTCTGCGATTTTTATAAACTTGCCGTCAAAGGCCGGGTCCAGAAGACGGATGCGCGTGGTCAGCGGTGGATGGGTGCCAAGGAAGGAAAACCAGCCGGCGGGGTGGCTTTCGCTGAAGAACAGATGACTGGCCTGCCGCGCTTCGGCCGACCCGATGCGCGAACCGAAGGCGGAGCCGCCGATTTTCTTGAGCGCGCCCGCCAGCCCCAGCGGGTTGCGCGTGAACTGCACGGCGGAGGCGTCCGCCAGAAACTCCTGCTGACGGGAGATGGCGCATTGCATCAGCCGGCCCAGAAAGGAGCCGGTATGGCCGATGATGANNTGCAGCTCGTCGCGGCTCAACTTGCTCAAGGTTCCCCTGGTGACGGTCACGGCCGCGTCGCTCAATTCCAGTCCGGCGGCGAAAGCGTTGATGTTGTTTTCAGAGTCCAGAACAAAGACCTGCGGGACGGGGATGCCCGAGGCGATGGCCATTTCCTCGACCACGTTGATCAGACGGCGTTCCGTTGGATTTGTTGTTTTGGAGTTGATCCGGCGGGCGCCCAGCATTTCGGCCACGGCGGCGCCGCCTTTTTTCAGGGTCTGCATTTTGAAGATGCCGGCGGCCAGAATGACAATGACAATCGCCATGGACATAAAAATAAAAAACGCGGGATCAAAAAAAGAAAAGGTGGAAAGCTTTTGCTGGTAGCGGTAGGCCTCGCCGGCATTCAAGGACGTGTAGGCCTGTGAGCTGACATAAAAATACCATGCCAGACGAATAGCCAGAGTGGTCACGCCAACAATAATTGAAACCGCGAAGACAAACAGAATGATCTGGTTCCGGCAGTTTTTGCGGGCCCTGGCCTGTCTGGCAAAAAAATTGGTTGAACGATTGGCGTTCATGATTACCGTCAGGTAAAAGACACTTTCGGCGCCGTCCGCTCTTCGGCTTTTTCCACAACATCCAGGAGGGCGGCCGTTTTAAAGTCAAAGGTTGACGAAATCACGTTCTGGGGAAATTTCTCCCGGTTGATGTTGTAATCGGTTACGGCGTCATTGTAGGCTTGGCGCGCGAAGCTGATTTTGTTTTCCGTGGAGGTCAATTCTTCCATCAGGTCGCTGATGGTTTTATTGGCCTTCAAATCGGGATAGGATTCGACCACCGCCAGCAGTTTGGAAAGCAGCCCGGAAAGCGCCCCCTCCGCCTGGCTTAAACCGGTCATGGCTGCGGCGTTGCCGGGAGACTGGGCGGCAATTTTGCTGGCGTCAAAGGCCGTATTGCGCGCTTTAATGACAGCTTCCAGTGTGCCGCGTTCATGCGCCAGATAGCCTTTGGCTGCTTCCACCAAATTGGGAATCAGATCATAGCGGCGTTTCAACTGGATGTCGATCTGGGCAAAAGCGTTTCGGTAAAGATTGCGCAGGGTGATGAGATGATTGTATATTCCGACAAAATAAAAGGCGACAACGGCGATGATAACGACCAGAACGATCAACGGAATCATGGTTTACCCTCCTTCTATTGGGGTGCGCAATCGCGCAAATTGGCGGGTCAGATGCTTTTGTAATCCCGCTTTGGCCAGACGAGCGTTAATTCGCCTTAAGCTTGCTGCGATAGGCTGACGTTCATTTCATGCCTCGACACCTTGCTGCGAGGCGGTTGATCCGGGTCAGCGGTTTTTTTTGAGGTCGCCGCTGATGACCAGATTGTCACGATGAATCACTTCATCATAGTCTTTGTGGCCCAGAACGGAAAAAATCTGCGATGTTTTCAAACCCAGAATGCTGCGGATGTCGTCCGCGCTGTAATTGACCAGCCCTTTGGCCAGCAGCGCGCCTTCCCCGTCCACGCAGGTCACGGGATCGCCCGTGCCGAAATCTCCTTCCACGGCGGTAATGCCCGAGGGAAGCAGGCTCTTGCCTTTGTCCACCAAGGCTTTTTTGGCTCCGTCGTCAATGATCAGCCGGCCGCGGGGACGCAGGGTAAAGGCGATCCAGTATTTTTTGCTGTTGATCCTTGAGGTCTGCGGTAAAAACAGCGTGCCGATTTCACGTCCGGCCATGATATCCGAAAGAACTTTTTTTCTCTTCCCCGGCGCAATGATGCAGGGAATGCCGATGGATGTTACTTTTTTGGCCGCCATGATTTTACTTTTCATACCGCCCGTTCCGACCAAAGACGTTTCGTCCGTAGCCGCCGATTCGATGGCGTCGGTGATTTCGCGGATCAGCGGGATCAGCCTTGCCTTTTTAGATTGTGACGGATTGCAGTCGTAAAGGCCGTCGGTCGCCGTCAGGTTAATCAATAAATCCGCTTCGATGACATTGGCGATCATCGCGGCCAGATTGTCGTTGTCGCCGAATTTGATTTCATCAACCGCGACGGTGTCGTTTTCGTTGATAATCGGGGTCACATGCCATTCCATAAGCGTGGAAAGCGTGTTGCGGATGTTCAGATACCTCTGCCGGTCGGTCAGATCGGCAAGCGTCAGCAGAATCTGAGCGACGTAAAGGTTGTTTTTTTCAAACGCTTTCGAGTACACACGCATGAGCCTGCCCTGGCCGATGGCGGCCGTTGCCTGTTTTTCGGGCATGCTTTTGAGCGGACCGGCAAGCCCCAGGCGGTGCTTTCCCGAGGCAATGGCGCCCGAAGTGACCACAACGATGGAGAAGCCCCTGCGCGTCAGATCGCACATGTCCTGCACCAGAGAGTCGATGATTTTCAAATCCAGGCCATCCGAGCCGGTCAGCACCGCAGACCCAATTTTGATGAGAATTTTTTTAACGGATGAGACGGTTTCCAGACGAATGTCATTCATGGTTTTTTAAGTGTTGTTTAAAAGGGTTACGATCTTTCCTAAAATATCCTGCAATCCTTCGCCGGTCGCGGCGGAAAACGGATGCAATATTATCCCTTTTTTCTGAAATTGCGCAACCGATTTTTTAACTTTTTCCCTGACAGCCGGCAGATCGATTTTGTTGAGGCAGACAATCTGAGCCTTGGCGAGCAGCTGCGGATTGTAGCTTTCCAGCTCGAGGGTGAGGGCGGTGAAATTTTTCCACGCGTTCGTGTGAGGGTCCTGGGAGATGTCGATCAGATGCACGAGCAAGGCTGTTCGTTCCACGTGGCGCAGAAACTGAATGCCCATGCCCAGACCCTCGTGCGCCCCGGCAATCAGGCCGGGAATGTCGGCCACGACGAAGCTGGGAGCGTCCGCGTATTTGACCACGCCCAGATGCGGGGTGAGGGTGGTGAAGGGATAATCGGCGATTTTCGGCCGGGCCGCCGAGACGCGCGAGATGAAGGTGGATTTTCCCGCGTTGGGAAATCCGACCAGTCCCACATCCGCCAGCAGTTTGAGCTCCATCTTGAGCCAGCGCTCCTCGCCGTCCATGCCTTCCTGAGCAAAGCGCGGTGTCTGGTGCGTGGAGGTCTTGAAATGGGCGTTGCCCTTGCCGCCGATGCCGCCTTTCGCCACGATAAAAGTTTGCCCCAATTCGGAAAGATCAGCCAGAATTTCGCCGGTTTCATAATCCTTCACAACGGTGCCGGGCGGAACAATGACTTCCAGATCCACAGCACTCCGACCGGTGCGGTTGTTGCCGGAGCCGTGTCCACCGTTTTTGGCGACTTGATGCTGCTGGTATTTCAAATCCAGGAGCGTATGGTGACTTTTAGATGCGCGAAAAATGACGTCGCCGCCTTTGCCGCCGTCACCGCCGTCGGGGCCGCCTTTGGGGACAAACTTTTCCCGCCGGAAACTCACGCAGCCTGCGCCGCCGTGTCCGCCTTTTACAAAAATCTTTGCTTCGTCAACAAATTTCATAATAAATGAAAAAGGCGCTTATTTGATAAGCGCCTTTGGAATTCAGAATGGATAAAATCTTTTACGCCGCCGCATAGACGCTGACCTTTTTGCGGGTCTTGTCCAGTCTTTCATATTTGACGACACCGTTGATGAGTGAAAAAAGGGTAAAATCCTTGCCCATGCCGACGTTGCTGCCCGGATGAATCTTGGTTCCCACCTGTCGAACGATAATGGAACCCGCGTTGATACTCTGACCGCCATATACCTTGACGCCGCGCCGCTGTGAATTGGAGTCTCTGCCGTTGCGGGAGCTTCCCTGACCTTTTTTATGTGCCATGATGTCCTCTGTCTATATCGAAATCTTCTTAATTTTCATACTGGTTAGTGCCTGACGATGCCCGGTTTTCTTCCGGAATCCCTTGCGGCGCTTCATTTTGCCGATAATCAGCTTCGGGCCTTTGGTCTGGGCGACGACTTCGCCTACCACTTTGGCACCTTCAACGAAAGGTTTGCCGATTTTCACGTCATGATCATCCGATACCATCAGGACTTCGTCAAAAACAACTTCGGTTCCTTTGTCGCCGGGCAGTTTTTCAACCGATAAAATGTCGCCCTCGCTGACCTTGTGTTGTTTTGCGCCTGTTTTTATGATTGCGTACATATACTTATCCTTAGTTAACGTTAAGAGCGGAACTTATAGACAAATTGCGCCTGTTTGTCAATAGAATTTAGCTGTCTTATAAATATTTTCCCGAAACAGGCTGATGTGATGATAAGATCTTGATATTAAAGAGATTAAGGAATATGGTATAAATGATCCATTGCATTAACAAAACAAATGGCGGATGCATGAAAAGATATTTCACGGGCCTTGTGATCATGATCGGTTTTTTATGCTGGCCTTTATCCTCCCAGGCGGCAAGCGAACCCCAGAGACAGTTTGTCGAGGGATTGCTGATCGCTCGGGGACTTGATCCTTTGCAGGCAAGCGGCATCATGCGGGACACCCGCGTATCCATTCGCCCGGATATCGTGATCAAAAATCTTTTCTTTTCCAAGCCCAGGGGATCCGGGAAAAGGCCCGATGTTATGGAGATTGATTCCCAGCAAATCGAACGCGGCAAAGCTTTTATGAAAGAGCATGCCGGTGTTTTGTCCGCCGTTGAAAAGCGTTTCGGAACCTCGCCCCGGATCATCACGGCTATTTTGATGATTGAATCCAGGCTGGGAACCTATCCGATGCCCTATAATGTGGTGAATGCCTACGCCAATCTGGCCTTTCTGCTGGATCCGAAATACCTGAAGGAAGTGCAGGACCGTTACGGACAAATTTATCCGCAGCTTCAGGAGGATGCGACGATTGCCCGGGCGAAAAGAAAA
>DNYQ01000158.1 GCA_003506745.1 Syntrophaceae bacterium | reverse complement strand
ATCGAATCAACGGAGATTTCCGTGGCGAAAGACATTTTCCATTTCAGCTTGCGGGCATGTATCTTTTGCCATTCCAGCGCCAGCTTGCGGCGGCGCGGGTCTTTGACGGAAAGCCAGCCCTGCACTTCGCTGAACAGCGACCACTCGTCGCAGCCGAGATAGGCGTCAAGATTCTTCAGCGGACTTTGCGGATACAGCAGCCGGAGCGTTTCGGAAAATATTTCCTGCAAATGCAAATCCAGCGCGCGCGTCGTGCGGTGAAAATACACATTGCTGTATAAATTCAGACGGGCGTTGAGAAATCGCCTAAGCGCCGAGATGCCGGATTGATGGAGGGTCAAACCGTCCTTCGTAAAAAACGTGTAGTAGCGCAGGCGCGGCACATCGACCATATCCAGGGAAAAGCCGGTCATGTAGGCGTCGCGCTGCACATAGTCCAGATTATCGACGGTGTAAATACCGGAAAACAACTGCCGAAGCCATTGAAGCCAGCGCGGCTGTTTTTCTCCCCCGCCTGCTTCGGGCATTTTAATAAGATACGCCACCTGACGCGGATCCAGCGTTTCCCCGCGGGCAAATGATCCGGAAGGGCCGCGAGCAATTTGCGCAATGGTTGCGCCCAGCTTCTTCACAATGATCCGGCGTCCGATATCTTCATGCGTCAACCCCCAGGCGGAAAGATAATGCTCGTCAAAAAAATGACCGAACGGGCCGTGGCCGACATCGTGGAGCAACCCCGCCAACCGGAGCAGCTCTTCCACATAATTCTTCGACGGCGTGTCCGGGCAAACATCCTTCAAGCTGGGATAAAGATGGCGGGCGAATTCTCCCGCAACATGCATCGTGCCCAGGGAATGCTGAAAACGGGTATGCTCCGCCGCCGGGTAAACCCAGCGGGCGCTTTGCAGTTGATAAATGCGCCGGAGCCTCTGCAGCCAGGGCGAATCGATCAGGTCTTTTTCCGTCTTCCGGGCAGGCCCGGATTCGCCCGGCACGGTAAACAGAGCGTAGGAGTGAATCGGGTCGGCAATCAGCGCCATCCCGTCATAGACGCCGGAGGAAGAATCTTTTTCTTTCATGGCCGTATGTTTACAATATTATGCCTTAAAGATCAAATTTAATGATGAAGTATTCACCATCCACCATCCACTTCTTCTCTTTTCCCCTATCGCTCATAGCCCATCGCCTTTCTTTTCGCTCGTCGCTTGCGATGATCGGGACTGTCGCGTGACCTTCAGGTNNTTCGGGGACCGCGCCCTACAACCTGCGTCTGCCATGAGCCATGAGCTATCAGCTTTTTTCTAGTCGCTCGTCACTCGTCACTCATTGCTCGTCACTCTTAGAGTTGACAGATTTTCCCAATGTGGTATCAAGACGGCCACAGGCAACACATAACTTTCTTTCGGAGCGATCTTCCATGAAAACTTTTTTCAATCCTGCATCCATTGCCGTCATCGGCGCCACCCCCCGCGAAGGCAGTCTGGGCGGCCAGATTCTGACCAATTTGCGCTACGGCTACACCGGCCGCCTTTATCCCGTCAATCCCAATTACGCGGATATCCAGACCCTGCCCTGTTATCCGGCGGTGGAAAAAATTCCCGGCCCGGTGGATCTGGCCATTGTCATTGTGCCCGCCCCCGCGGTGCCCGAGGCGCTTGCCGCCTGCGGACGAAAAGGCATTCGGCGCGTGATCATCGAAAGCGCGGGGTTTGCCGAAACGGGCCCGGAGGGCCGCGCGCTGCAGAACCGCTGCCTTGCCATTGCCCGGAAAGCAGGCATCCGCCTCTGGGGACCCAACTGCATGGGCCTGGTGGACATCCCCAAAAAATTCTTCTTCACCTTCATGCACCCCAATATTCACAAAGACGGCCTGATTGAAGGCCGCATTTCCATGGTGGTACAAAGCGGCATGCTGTCCGCCGGATTCCTGACCGATCTCATGAGCGAACGCGCCGTGGGCATCGCCAAGGCCTGCTCCATCGGCAACAAAATGGATATCGATGAATGCGACGTGCTGGAATATCTGCTTGAAGACGACCAGACGGACGCCGTCGCCCTGTACCTGGAATCGATTGTGCGGGGGCGCAAATTTCTGGAGCTGGCGGACCGGGCGAAAAAACCGATCGTCCTGCTCAAAGGCGGCAAAAGCACGGCGGGCGCCAAAGCGGCTCTGTCGCACACTTCCAGCCTGGCCGGCAATGCCAGGCTGCAGGATTCTCTTTTGTCGCTGGCCGGCGTGACGATCGCGCAGGACTTTCAGCAGATGATGGAGATCGCCCGCGCATTGGCGATGATCAAACAGACGCCCCCCAGGTGCCGGACGGCCATTCTGACCTTCAGTGGCGGCGCGGGAATTTTGTCCTGCGACCTTGTCGAGCAGCAGGGGCTTCGGGTGGCCGACCTTTCCGCGTCAACCAAAAAGGAACTGGCTTCGGTATTTCCCGACTGGCTGCCCGCCTCCAATCCCGTGGACATGTTTCCCGCCTTTGCCGCCAGAGGCGCGGCGGCCGCCTATAACGGCGCTTTTAACGCGGTGGTCAGGGACCCCCGGGTGGACGTGATTTTTCTGCATTTCTTCGTCGGCCTTTACCCCAATTACGACCGGTTGAGGCTCTTTAAAGAAATGGCGGACAGGGAGGGGAAAGTTTTGATCCTCTGGGCTATCGGCCGTCGCGACGCGCTGAGAGCCTTCAAGCAAGAGGCTCAGGATTGCGGAATTCCCGTTCACGGAGAACTGTTTCGCGCGGTGGAATGCCTGGCCTGCGCCGCCCGCTATACGCCGCGCAAAAACGCGCCGAAACTGATTTCGACCCGAAAGCCAAAACTGACGTCCGCAGCAGAAAAGATTCTTTCCGCCCTGCCCGAACGCATCTGGGATGAATACGACAGCAAGAACCTGCTCAAAACCTGCGGCATCCCGGTGGTTCAGGAAAAAATCCTCGGCTCGGTTGCCGCCGCCGTGGCCGCCGCGCGCCAAATGGGATTCCCTGTGGTCCTCAAAGGACTCGTCAAGGGACAGGTTCACAAAACAGAATCGGGGATGGTTTGTCTGGGCATCACCTCAGCCGCCGCTCTTAAAACCGCATACCATGATTTACACAAACGGATGAAGGGCAGCGGCAGAATTCTGCTGCAGCGGCAGTTGCCCGTGGAATACGAATTGATTGCCGGCATGACGCGAGACAGTCAGTTTGGCCCCTGCGTGATGTTCGGTCTGGGCGGCATTTTTTCCGAACTGCAGAAAGATGTCGTTTTCGCGCCAGCACCGCTTTCCGCGTCAACCGCCAAAAAACTGATCGGGCGCATCTCCGGCAAAAAACTTCTTCAGGGTTTCCGCGGCGGAAAGCCGCTGGACATGAAAATCATGGCGGATATCCTCGTCAACCTGGGCAATCTCGCAGCCGCCTCGCCGGACATCGAGCAAATCGACATCAACCCGCTGGTTGTGCATCAGGGGAAACCGGCGGCAGTGGATGCGACGATAATTAA
>DNYQ01000195.1 GCA_003506745.1 Syntrophaceae bacterium | reverse complement strand
GGCGCGATCCATATCGTAAATCCCAGATAATTGGCCACGCCCTTGCCACCCCGAAATCCGTGAAAGCAGGGAAAGCTGTTGCCCAGAACCAGAAAGAAACCGGCCCAGATCAGCCACTCCCCGCCGATAAAATACCCGGCCAGGGCCGCCACGGCAAGCGCCCGGCCGATGTCGAGCGCAAAGACGAGCACCGCCCATGGCATCCCCGCCAGCCGATAGACATTGGTCGTTCCGGCATTGCCGCTGAAACTCAGGCGCGGATCGGCACGGCCGGCAATTTTGAAAAACAAAATCGCAAAATTAACGGAGCCGGCCAGATAAGCCCCAAGACAAACGGAAAAAATTTTTATCATACACCTTCCTTAATCCACCGCGGCGGCCGCATACGCCCCTGTGAAACATCGCGCATCTGCAGACCCTGAATGCTCTCACACAAGATGCCATTCTGATCAAAAATCCAGGCATCAAAAATCAACGTCCCGCCGCTTGCCCTCACCGGTTTAATCCGGGCGACATAGGACATCCCTGTTCGCGTGGCCTTATGAATGATCCTGCGGTCCAAGCCGACCGGAAAGGAAACGATATCGGCAAATCGCTGCCCCCAGACACAGGCCGCATGCATGGCCGCATCCAGCACAAAAGGCGATCCCAGAGGGGATTCATCCATTTCGCCGCCGCCAGAAATATCGGCCAGCGCTCCGTTTTCGGAGACGGAAAGATCTCCAACCATGTTTTGGTAGGACACGCCAAAGGGAATCAACTCCCGATAGACCGAGACGGCGGGAACGGAAATGCACGCTCCGTCCAACTTTCCGGCTGCACGAAAAGGCAGGGTCTGCCCGGGTAAAAGATCATCCTGAATGAAGGTTACTCGCGCATGTTCCAGCGTCCTGCTGATCGTGTTATTCTTTATTTTGATCGACGTCAGCAGTGCAGCGCTGATGCCGGCCTCCGAGGTCTCGATTTCGATTTGAACGGGCTGTTGATTCCCGGCGGGTTCAAGGGTGAGCCTTTTGGGAAACTGCGCGCCGGTCATATGGTGAAGCACCGCCCGGGGATAAAGACTTCTGACGGCGGCGGCCAGTGTGATCAGCGCCTCCACGGCAGGGAAAACGGCCTGCCCTTCAAAAAAATGGTCATGCCAATACGGCTTGACGGAAAGCGTATAGGGAAATCGGCTTTTCATATTTTGTCGGGAAAGGTCTGCCAAAGCTGAACCGTTTTCGGATCCACCGCCACGGGACGACCGGCGGTATTGGCCGCGCAGTGTTTGGTGAATCCCGTGCAAACCAGATACCCTTTTTCCGCATGGGTAATGACATAGTCAAACTGAAGCTTTACGCGCTCCAGATTCACCGGCCGGGTATGGATATGCATAACGTCATCGTAATACAGGGGTTGATAAAACGACAGCCCCAGATCGTAAATCGGATAGACGTAGCCGCTTTCTTCAATTTCCTTGTAAGGATACGCCGCATCGCGCATCAGCGAAGTGCGCCCGAATTCAAAATAGCGCAGATAATTGGAATGGTAAACAACCTGTGAACGGTCGGTATCCGCATACAACGTCCGGTATGTTGCCCGATGCCAGACGAGTCCGGTGGTCCGATCACGGACAAATTTCTCGTTATCCTTGTTGGTCTCCGGCACAAAAGGTTTGGGCTTCATGTTAAACTCCTCTGAAGATCACGCAGCAGTTCGTTCCACCGAATCCAAACGCGTTGGACAAGGCGATTTCATATTTCTGCCTGCGGACGATGTTCGGCACGACATCGATATCGGTAAATTCCGGATCAGGCAAATAATTAATGGTCGGCAGCATCAAGCCCTGCTGCATGCCTTCAATGGTCAGGGCCGCTTCAATGGCGGCGGTGGCGCCCAGCGTATGGCCGAGTTGGGATTTATTGGATGATATGGGTATCCCTTCGATTTGTTTGCCGAATATTTCCCTCAGGCATTTGATTTCCGTCCGGTCGCCTTTGGGAGTTGACGTACCGTGGGCGTTGACATACTGAATGTCGGCGGGCTTCAAGTCCGCATCGGCAATGGATTCCCGCAGGGCCCGGACAATCGTCGCTGGATTGGGACTGGTGTAATGATGGGCGTCGGACGTCCATCCCACACCCAAAACTTCGGCCTTTGGGATCAGGCCATGCGCTTTGATCGCTTCTTCCGCCGCCAGAACCACCACGCCGGCGCCTTCCGACAGGACAAACCCCCTGCGATCCATGCTGAACGGGCGCGACGCCTGCGCATAATCCCCGGCGGCGCGGTCTCCGGCATGCACTTTAATCGTGGCATTCATGTTGGCAAACCCGTGAATCAGCTCCGGCAAAATGGGCGCGTCCGCGCCGCCGGCCAGAACAAAGTCGCAGTCCCCGTCGCGAATCATGCGCGCCCCGATGCCGATTGCGTGGTTGCCGGACGCGCAGGCGCCCTGCGGCGAAAAGATGGGGCCGGTAAATTTCAAAAGCATGCCGGCTTTCCCGGACGGCAGATTGGCGCATAAATTGGGCAGCAGATAAGGGCTCACCCGCAAAGGCCCGCGATGTTCCAGATCATGCATGGCGATGCGATAGGCATCCGACCCATTGAGCGCCGACCCGATCAGGCAAGCCATGCGCGGTGCGATCCGTTCGTCCATGGTGATGTCTGCGTTGGCAAGCGCTTCCTTGCAAACCGCCATCGTTAAAATCACAAAAGCCGCATTCCAGTTGTACACTTCCCTGGCATCGGTAAAGTCCAGCTCGAGGGGAAACCAGTCCGGTATCTCGCCCACGATATCACAGGCCGATTCCACCTTGCAGCGGGTCACCTTGCGGAAACCTGCCTCGCCTTTGACCGCGCGCTGCCAGGTTTTGGCAAACGTGCCGCCCAACGGCGTGGCCGCGCCATATCCGACAACAAAGACTCTGCGATTTAAAGGCGCCTTCATCGATTATCCTCTATCCTTGTGCCTATGACCTATCGCCCATAGCCTACCGTCTCTATTCCACTCTCCGCAAGACGATGCACGAGTTGCAACCGCCGAATCCAAACGCATTTTTTAAAACAAACTCCTGAGGCAATTTCCTTGCCCCTTCGGCGACACAATCAATCAAAACGGCCGGATCAGGTAAATAGTTGATCGTGGGCAGCACCGTGTTCCTCAGCATTCCCTCGACAGCCAGAATCGTTTCCACGGCTGATGATGCGCCCATGGCGTGGCCCAGTTGCGACTTATTGGCGGATGTCGGCGGAATCTTTTCGCCGAAAACATTGGCCAGCGCATCCGCCTCCACTTTGTCGCCGACTTTGGTGGACGTCGCATGGGCGTTGACGGCGTCCACATTCTGCGGCTCCAGGCCGGCGCTTGTGATCGCCAGCTCCATGCATCTTTGCACCGTCGGGAGATTGGGCGCCACAAAATGCCCGGCGTCGGAAGTCATGCCGAATCCCGCCATCTCTATCTTCGCCGAAAGTCCATGCGCCCGTGTGAAATCCTCCGTCGCCAGGATGATGCAGCCCGCCCCTTCGGAAACCACAAAGCCGCGGCGGTTGACGGAAAATGGCCGGCTGGTTGTTTCCGGCGCTTCATGCGCCTGACCTTCCTTCGGGCGGTACGCGCCGTTCATCGTCGTGAAACCGGCCAGAATCGGCTCCACCAGCGGAAAATCAACGGCGCCGCAGATCACCACATCCGCCAGATTCTGCCTGAGCATCAGGCTGCCCACAATCATGGA
>DNYQ01000155.1 GCA_003506745.1 Syntrophaceae bacterium | reverse complement strand
GCGCCCAGGTAAAGGTAAAGGATGCGGTGTTTCGCCAGGTCTTCCTTCAGGGATTCGCGGTTGAACTGGGGCGTAAAACGACTGTAGGGACTGGATCGGACGTCGCACAGAGTGTCGATATTATGCTCTTTCAGCATCGCCATAAATCGTTCCATCGTATGCACTGAATGTCCTATGGTAAAAAGTTCTTTCATGTTTAGTCCTTGCTCTGATTGATTACAGCTGCAACGAGTTTATAGCAAAAGCCGTTGAACGGCTCGCCCAAGCTGATGGTGAGATAAATATTTTTTTGATCCAATAAATACTCGTCCTGCGGCTTCATCAGATACTCTCTTTCGAGCGTCATATCCGTTACCGAAAGAAGATACGGCGTTCTCCGGTATGTAAACCTTACATTAACTTTTTTTCTCCCATACAAATCGTCAGATACCAGAATCATAAAATCATCCGGTCGGATCAGATAAAGCGACGAAGGGTTATTTTTTACCACAATTTCCTCGGGGATACGATCATTCAACCCGTTTGTGCTGCTGAATCCTTCCGACCAGAGGCTGTCCGGAAAATCCAGCAGTTTGTCTAACGCTGCATCGGGTAATTTCCATTGCCATATCCAGGGTCGTTTTTCCGCGGCAAAGAAATTTTCCTGCTGATAGGCATGATGCGCCGGCCCCAGCGTTTCCACCTCAAGGATATCCATCAAACGTGGAAGTTCGTTGTTGTTCATCCGGATGTCTTCCGCGGCAAGCTCGCCATTGGCACTCCGGCTCACGGGACGTACCCATGGCCCGATTTTACCGTCCGACCATTCCTTGCCGGCAATACAGTAGCCGCCGTATTTCCGGGAGGCGGCAAGGACGATAAAAGTTTTACAGTTATTCGAGCTTTGATGGCTCTGATCAGCATTGATGACATTCTCGCTGTCAGTTCGCTTCAGAAGGTACTCCTTGTTCACCCATTTTTTAACATTTTGAAAAGAATACCGGTGCAGCGCCCCGAAATGCGGCAATTTATTGACTTTCAACTTTCTGAAAAGAGGAATCTGAATGCCGCATAGAAATTTGGTCAGATTAACATCAGAAGCATCTTCTTCAGCGGCGCTCAGGAAATCGCGGCTTAAGTCGTAAAAGTCCATACAGGCAAGCTCCGGCAGATCGACAGTCTGTGAAATCCGGCTTTCGCCCTGCTTGCAAACCGAACAATGACCACACACTGAGAAATCAATCTCTTCTCCGAAATAAGACGCAAGCTTTTTGTTAAGGCAGGTGGGGCTTTCCAGGAAAGCGACCATGTTCTGAATGCGCCGGATTTCGGACGCTTCCTTATCACTGAACATCTTGAAGATTTTATCGGTCATCTGGTCGAGATCAAAAGACCGGGTAAGGATGTCGTAGGTTTCGGTGGATTTGAGCGCCCGCAATTCAATCCATTTTTTTTCAGCAAAGTACTCCAGCGCGGCAACGACACGTGACCGTTCTGTCTTATAATCACGTAAAATGGCGGCCATATCCAAGTAGTTCCAGACGGTCTTAGGGGTGCATTTGGAAAAAAGAACCCGCAGAAACTCCTCACGCTCGCCGTCAAACCGCTCGATAATTTGTTCCGGGGAATCATAGTATTTAAACGAGTATTCCTCAAAGTAAGTGTACTTGGGCCGGATAATTCCTTCCATATCCAGATAAACGAGGAGTGTTTTGAGTGGCAACGGTCGGATGTCCACTTCATTGGATAACGTAAAGAGCTTGGTCTCCCAGAGAGGCTTTTCATGGCGCTGAATCTTTTCAAGCAATTTGAAAATGGACGTCCTTTCCGGCGTGTCTCCATATATAAAATTTTCCAGGATGGTGATGTTATCGCGGTTAGCCAGCACTTCACAAAAAGAAGGCAGCCCGTCACGGCCCGAGCGGCCGATTTCCTGACTGTAATTTTCGATGGATTTGGGCAAATCATAATGAATGACCCGACGCAGGTCGCGTTTATCAATACCCATTCCGAAGGCAATCGTCGCGGCAACACAATCCAGCTTTCCGTCCATAAAGAGATTTTGAATATTTTCCCGCTCATCATCGGGCATTCCGGCGTGGTAGCAAGCTGCATTGACCTGGTTGGCATTGAGCAACTGTGCCACATCCTCAGCGGTTTTCTGCAATGTCACATAAACGATGGTGGGCGCATGAGGGCTTTCTTGAACCCGGTTAAGCAGTTTCCGGTTTTTTGCAGCCTCAGATGTGGGCGTTACTTGCAAAAAGAGATTCGGACGATAGAATCCCGTGACCGTCAAATGATCGGGGGCCATATTGAATTTTTCACACATATCGCGACGAACCTGTACCGTCGCGGTGGCAGTGAGCAAAAGCACCTGAGGGATATGGAATTCCTTCTGATAAGCCGGCAGCTTCAGGTATTCCGGGCGGAAATTGTGCCCCCATTCGGAAATACAATGGGCCTCGTCCACCGTCATGAACGACACCTTCATCTGCTTCAGGTGATGGCGGAATCTCTCGTTTTTAAAACGTTCCACCGCGATCATCAGGATTTTCAGTTTCCCGCATTTCGCCTGCTCTATGATATGCATGTATTCTTCCTGAGATAGCGTCGAATCCAGCCGTGCGGCAGGAATGTTATGCTTGGTCAGAAAATCAATTTGATCTTTCATGAGCGACAAAAGCGGGGAAACAACCAGCGTCATGCCCGGCAGCAGTATTGCCGGCAGTTGATAACACAAAGATTTACCCGCGCCCGTCGGGAAAATCGCTCCCGCAGACTGGCGGCGGAGGATGCGCTCGATAACCTCCCGCTGACCTTGTTTAAAGGTTGTGAAACCAAAATATTGTTGCAGATGTTTTTCTGGCATGAATGTTTCCGTTTTTATCTTTTTTAAACGCCGTCATTCTTAAGGATTTAATGACCCGTAAGCTTTTTTATTCGTGAGGTAATAGCACCTGGTTGTCTCTGAAAAATCTCTGCCAACACGGAGGTTTTCCACTTTTCTTTACATACTTTCAACAGAAGCATGTCTTCCTCGTTACTCCACGGTTCGTATGCCCTACCATACCTCTGCCTAATCTTAAAAAGTCTTCTATCCGTAATGGCCTCTTTTATCCCCCCTTTGGTAACATTTTATTTGAGGCAATTCGTACGTTCCTGCTTGTGAAGATATTCCCACAATCTTTTAGGGGAAAATGAATCAACCTGCGGCAAGAAGAACTCAACAGCAAAACCAAAGTCAACGATCCTTTTGTCAGGGAATATTTTGTGAATTTCCTCATGGTTATCCTGATAGGAAAGGGTCAAAATAATGTCTGTGTCTTTGAGAAAATTTTTAACCTGTGGAAAAACGGCGGTGGATTCGGGTGCGTTGGCCAATGTTTCTTTGGAGATATTGGAATAATACCTGTCGCGCACTGTCAGATGTGGATACTGGATAAAGGATTCAAAGGTTTTCGACGCGCCGGTAATGCTGAGAATTGTTGCCGCGATGGCATAAACTCGGTTTTTCTTGCAATATTGCGTTCCAGTGTGTGCAAAAACAACAGCAATATCATTAATCTCAGTTTTATACGGCTTCAGCATGTATCAACTTTAGATCCTGTTCCAGTTCCTGACGTGTTGCACAATACATTTTCTGCCGACATATTGTCAATTATTGATTTCCGCATTGACGTTTCTGCTGTTTTCTAATGCTTTTCAAATATTGCTCAAAAAGCGTCGGGTTAATGTCCTTCATCCGCGCGCGAATGGCGGCAAAATCTGCGCCTTTGATCTGACGCAGGAGTGGTTCGTGGGCACAAAGGACGATGCCGATGAGAAAAATCTGGGCGGCGGTTTCCACCTGACGGTTCTCAATGTAGGCTCTTTCCTTTTCAAGGTAGCGGTCGACAAGTTCTGCCAGTTTTAGTTTTTGATCCACAGGCCGGGGGAAAATCATGCCGTGCAAATAAGCCTGCACGGCAATCCAGGCCTCGCCATTTGTGTCATGGCCGTCACGATCTTCCATCAATTTCTGCCTCAGCAGGAGAAGTTCATGGTTTTGCATGTTCCGCCAATCCAGAGCGGCCAGGTCGATCAAGCTGGCTTCAAAGTAACATTGACTTGCCGCGTCGAGGTTGCCGCCAAGGTAAAAGGCGTCACCCAGATACCCGTAAAACCGGGCGTTGTCCGGATCGCTTGCGATGCGGGCGCGCAGCGTGTGAATGGCTTGTTTCCAGGCGCCCGCCTTCATGAAAACGTAGCCCGCGGGGTAGTGGTTGCCCGCGCCGGGGAGATTGTCCGCATGATATCGCGTCAAAACATCCGNNAGATCATCCGGGCAGTTTCTATCGGCAAATGGAATACGGCATAAACCGTCGCGCAAAAATTCGGCAAGTATTCGTTTACGGGCAATATCGGCATCCGCGCCGTAAAATTCCGTATAGGTCCGATAACCGTCGATGGCTTCGGAAAGCCGCAGGACCGCCAGGTCCGCATCGGCTGTATTGGCAAGGACGTGGTCCTCCAGGAAAAGAGGAATCTGTTCCATCGCTCTCACGCTTTCCTTATTTCTGTAAACGTTCAATCCGGTTTTATTGTTGTCCTTTTCCGGAACGGAGATGATTCTTCCCATTGAACCATTTCGACTGTTTTACCCCAGCGGCGGTGAACTGTTCAGCGCCTCCATCATCTGCCCGTGGATCAATCCGTTGCTGGCGACGAGTCCCGGAGAAAAGAGATTCCATTTTTCGCCGGCCATGTCGCAAATGACACCGCCGGCTTCCGTAACCAGAAGGCTGCCTGCGGCAGTGTCCCAAGGTTTGAGTTTGAGCTCCCAAAAGCCGTCAAATCGTCCGGCAGCAAGATAAGCCAGGTCCAACGCCGCCGCGCCCGGACGCCGGATGGCCTGCGCCTTTTTAACCATCACATTGAAGTAATTCAGGTTGTTGTCCGGACTCACCCGGATGTCATAGGGAAAACCGGTGGCCAGAAGGCTATGCGATAAATCGTTCACGGAAGAGACATGCAGTTTCTTTCCATTGAGATACGCGCCGCTTCCCAGCCCTGCAGAAAACAGATCATCCCGGATCGGATCGTAAACAACGCCCAGCACAACAACCCCTTCTTTTTCCAGCGCGATGGAAACGCAAAAAAACGGAAAACCATGCGCGTAATTGGTCGTTCCATCCAGTGGATCAATAATCCAGCGCATGCTTGCCTGCTCGTTCTTCGCGGCGGATTCTTCGGATAGGATCCCGTGATCAGGGTAGCGGCGGCTGATTTCCGCAAGAATGAGTTCCTCCGACATCTTATCCGCTTCCGTCACCAGATCGATGGTCCCCTTGTAATAAACCGGATTGTGCCGGGTAAATTTTTCGGCAAGCAAACCTCCCGCCTTCCGCGCCAGATTCCGGGCAAAATCCATGATCTCTTTCATAAGGGAAACGCCTTTTTATGATAATTCTCTCCGGCACTTAAACCATAAAGTCCATGAAAAAGTAAGAACATTCTTAAAAGTTGCGCTGTGGAATAAATAGTGCTAAACAAAACAAAAAATACGCTTGTTTGTGACAGGCCGATGACGACAGAACAAAACGTGAATTCCACCATCATGGACTTAAAGACGGCGCGGGAAAATTCAGGATTGACCCTGAAAGAGTTATTTGAGCGCACACGAATCAGTGTGGTCAATCTGGAGGCCATGGAAAACGGTGATTTTCACCTGCTGCCCGTTCCGATTTACACAAAAAACTTCATTAAAATATACTCGGACGCTCTGGGTGTGGACAGCAAACCACTGCTTCGGCGCTACGAAGATTACCTGCAGGCCCTGCGAATAAAAGAAAAAGAACAGATATCCGAACAGCCTCCCCAGACGCCTCTCATCACCACTCTGATCCGTTATAAAACCACCATCTGGGTTGTGTTCATCGTCATCGTCATTGCTGCCGTGTCTTTTTTTGCAAGCACCTATAATAAGCCGGCGTCGGAATCACCGTTAAAAACCGAAGCTCCGAAAGAGGCTGCCACTTCCGAAACCCGGGCGCAAAACGTGGCCGGGCAGGACCATCTTTCCGTCGCGCTGGATCTGCAAAAGCCGGAAAATTTAATAACGGTAAATCCATCAGGCGACGGACAAAAACAGGAGGCGCAGAAGCCGGTTCAAACGCTAATTCCCGGTACCGCCGCCTCTTCCGTGACACTGGAAACGAACAAAGTCAAAGTCGAGGCGCCCATCAGCAATGGAGAACAGTTTGTCCTGATGATTCATGCCACCGAAGAAACATGGATCCGGATGCAAATCGACGATAGAGAACCCTACCAGGTTTTGCTTGATCCTGGAGAAAAGATTTCCCATAAAGCGTCGCGTTTTAACATGGACATCGGCAATGCCGGCGGTGTCAGAATACAGTTTGACGGAAAAACTATAGAAAATTTAGGCAAGTCGGGGCAAGTTATCCACTTGCGCTTACCCTGAAGCTATAAAAATGAAAGAGGTAATATTATGTTTGGAATAGGAATACCGGAATTACTGATTATATTGGTGATTATCCTGATTATTTTCGGTGTTGGAAAGCTTCCGGAAATCGGTTCGGCTCTGGGCAAAGGAATCAAAAATTTTAAGAAATCCGTCTCCGACCAGAGCGACGCAAGCAATCCGCCCGCAAAAAAAGAGGAAGACAAATAGAAATGACCTCGCCGGTCATTTGCTTCATGATCCGGCGCGGTCATTTCTTATTTTCTAAAAGGGCACATCATCCGCAGGCGTTCCGCTGTTTGGCGGATTAGCCGCATTCGGAACAGCATCGTCGCTCCTGCCCTGTCCCTTGGAATCCAGCATTTTCATATCGCCGGCCACGATTTCGGTTGTATAACGCTTTACGCCTTCCTTATCATCCCATGCCCGGGTTTGAATGCGCCCCTCGATAAAAACCAGTTTGCCCTTCACCAAATAATTCCCGCAAATCTCGGCCAGCTTGCCGAAGGTAACAATCCGATGCCACTCCGTTTTCTGAACCTTCTCTCCATTCTTATCTTTCCATTGCTCATCGGTTGCCAAATTGAAGTTCGTAACCATGGTTCCGTCGGGTGTATAGCGGACTTCCGGATCTTTGCCCAGCCTGCCGATCAAAATCGCTTTATTGATCATTTTTCTTCCCCCCTGTGTTTAAAGTGTCGGCATCATACATAACAACCGTCCCGGAGGCAAACACAATTTTCGTTCGTGGGGCAACGGTTCCACCCTGTGCTCCGNNTGATCTTTTAAAGGTTCGCCTGGAAAAAATCGCGGCCTTGAAAGCAGCGGGCGTGGATTTATACCCCAATGATGTAAAGCCCCAAAATACAACGGCCCAAATCATGGCCGAGTTTGGCGATACCACAAGCGAATCCCTGGAGCAATTAACGCAAAAGTTCTCCCTCGCCGGGCGGCTGATGGCTCTCCGCAGCTTCGGCAAGGCGGCTTTTATCAAGATTCAGGACCGCAAGGGCCGGATGCAATGCTATCTTGCTAAAAATATCCTGAGCGAGCAGGATTTTTCCATCTTTAAGAAGCTGGATATAGGCGATATTATTTACGTTTCAGGAAAACTCTTCCGGACCAAAACCAACGAGTTGACCCTGGAGGTGGAATCCCTGCGCCTGATGGCCAAATCCATTCATCCTCTACCGGAAAAATGGCATGGCCTGACGGATATTGAAACCCGCTACCGGCAGCGTCATCTGGACTTGATATCCAACCCGGCCGTCAAGGAAATTTTTTACAAGCGCAGTCTGATCATCAAACTGATGCGGCAATTCATGGACCAGCATGATTTTCTGGAAGTGGAAACCCCCATGATGCAGCCGAAAGCCGGCGGCGCCGTCGCCCGGCCGTTCAAAACGCATCACAACGCGCTGGATCAGGATTTATATCTGCGGATCGCCCCCGAGCTTTATCTGAAACGCCTCGTCACTGGCGGGCTGGAAAGAGTTTATGAAATCAACCGCAACTTCCGCAACGAGGGCATCTCCACGTTTCATAATCCTGAATTCACCATGATGGAGTTTTACTGGAGCTACGCAACTTATCAGGATTTAATGTCTTTTACGGAAGAATTATTCGTTTTCATCGCCCAAAATGTTTACGGAGGGCTCAAATTTACCTATCAGGGCACGGAAATCGATTTGACGCCGCCCTGGCAGCGGCTCTCCGTTAAAGACGCCCTTCTGCAAATCGCCGGCATGGACCCTGCCGATCTTTCCGATTCCGCAAGAGCTGTCGGCTTTGCCCGTAAAATCGGTTGTGATGTAAAAGAAACCGACCCGTTGGGGAAAATTCTCATGGCCGTTTTCGACGAAGTGGTCGAAAAAAAGCTGGTCCAACCGACTTTTGTCACCGAGTATCCGGTTGCCGTTTCGCCGCTTTCCCGAAGGAGCAACACCGACCCGGAACTGGTCGATCGTTTTGAACTTTATATTTCCGGACGGGAAATCGCCAACGCCTTTTCCGAGCTGAACGATCCGGCCGATCAGCGGGAACGGTTTGTCCAGCAGCTCAAAGAGCGGGAAGCGGGCGACGACGAAGCTCACGAAATGGATGAAGACTACATCCGCACTCTGGAGTACGGCATGCCGCCGACGGCCGGAGAAGGAATCGGCATCGACCGGCTGATCATGCTGTTCACGGATTCCGCGTCCATCCGGGATGTTATCCTGTTCCCGCTTTTGAGAACCAAACAGGAATGAGAGTCGCGCCAAAGTTTTTGAAGCTGTAAAATCAACTTTTTCCCGACGGGATATTCTTTAATGCCTTACGAATTTTTTATCAGCAGACGGTACATGAGGGCGAAACGCAAGCAGATTTTTGTTTCGATCATTACCTTTATATCGATTTTCGGCATTTTCCTGGGAGTGGCCGCGCTTATTATCGTGCTGGCCGTCATGAACGGTTTTGAAGAAGATCTGCGCAGCAAGATTCTGGGCATTCGTTCGCACATTGAAGTCACGGCGGATATGACCGGGCCGATGAAAAATTATGCCACCATCCGCGAGGAAATCGATAAAACCCCGGGGGTGGTCGCTTCCACGCCTTTTATTTACACGGAAGCCATGATACGCAGCCAAAACGGCGTTACCGGCGTCATCATTCGCGGGATGGATACCGAAAGCGCGCCCCAAGTGATTCATCTGGGAAAAATCCGGCAGGGCAGCATTGAACATCTCAACAACATTCCCGACGAGGTATTAAAAAAACTGAATGCGGAAGACCGGAATCTGTCCGGCATTCTGATCGGCAAGGAAATGGCAAGGAATATGGGACTATTGCTCTATGACACCCTCACCATCATTTCGCCTTCCGGCGGGATTGCCACCCCGATGGGCATGGTTCCCCGCATGAAAAAATTTGTCGTGGCCGGAATTTACGAATCGGGCTTTTACGAATACGATTCCAAGCTGGCCTTTTTATCCCTTAAAAGCTGCCAGGATTTTTTGGAAATGGGCGACACCGTCTCGGGCATTGATATCGCCGTCAAAGACATCTATAAGGCGGATGTGATCGCGCGCCATATTCAAGGCAAGCTGGGCTTCCCCTTCTGGGCGCAAAACTGGATGCAGATGAATAAAAACCTGTTTTCAGCGCTCAAGCTGGAAAAACGCGTCATGTTCATCATCCTGAGCCTGATTGTTTTGGTGGCCGCTTTCAACATCATCAGTGCGCTCATTATGATTGTCATGGAAAAAAACAAAGACATCGCCATATTGAAATCGATGGGCGCCACCTCCGCAACCATTATGAAAATCTTCATCTATCAGGGCCTGATTGTCGGCATGGTGGGAACTTTTTTCGGCTGCATCGCCGGCCTGACCGTCGCGCTGAATCTGCAGAAAATCTCTCTTTTTGTGGAGAAA
>DNYQ01000111.1 GCA_003506745.1 Syntrophaceae bacterium | reverse complement strand
TTGTCATGACCGGGGCACCTTCACCCATAAAATAGGATACCACTGACAGCGGCTGATCTCGATTCGCTTTCTTCAGATCTTATGAACGGCTTTGCGGCCTCCTTGTCTTTCGAAAGCGAAAGCGCATCATTCCGACATGGCGTGCCGCAGCAAAAACGCCTTCTTAATGGACTCCGCTGCGCTGTCAATACCGACCTTTTCCGTGTTCACCATCATATCATAATGTTTCGGATCGTTGATGTCTTCCTTAAAATACTTTTTCATAAAACCGATCTGATATTCGTCATATTTGTGCACGAAGGCCAGCGCATCGCTCTCCGACATCCGGCGATCCCGCATGACTTTCTCCACACGCGCCTTCTGGGGCGCGATAATGCGCACGCGAAACGACTTGTCTTTCAGGATAAAGCAGCCGCCCCGGCCGATGATGATGACATTGCCATGTTCGGCGTTGGTGTGCATGACCATCGACAAATGACGCAGATATTCATCGGGCCAGATGTGGCGCGATTCAAAGAACGAGCTGATCAAGCTGTCGAAAAGCGAAATGCTTTTTTCATCCAGCGATTTGATGACTTTGTCGCTCATATGCGCGCTTTCAGCAACCTTATGAATCAGCTCGCTGCCGACGATATTCATTTTCAGTTCCGTGGCCAGAATCCGGGCAATCCAACCTCCGCCGGCGCCCGTTTCACTGGAAAGCGTGATCACATGGCCCGGTTTTTCCTTCGCGTCTTTCTTCCATCGCATCACCTGATCTTCCACCAGCCGATCAACATCCTTATCCCGCAATTTGATGTCCCGGGTATAGTCGGGACAATTGACGTCAAACAAGGCATTGGTTTTCACCCGATAACGCTTCGTACAGTTTTCGCGCCATGCACAGATGACGCAAATTCTTTTGTCCGATCCTGTTGACATACGACTGTCCCCCTTCCTGTAATGAAAGTTATGATGCTTCTTCCTGCATCGCCTCGAAGCCGGCGACGATGTCGAGCAGTTCCTCGGTAATCGTCATCTGACGCGTGCGGTGAAACTGCACGTGCAAATCCTGCAACTGTTCTTCAATATTTTTTTCGGCGTTTTGCATGGAGGCCAGACGGCTGGCGTTTTCACTGGCCAGGGACTCGGCAAACGCCCGGTATAGCGACACGAAAAGGTACTCCCGGATCAGCGATGAAAAAATCTGATCGCCGTCCATCCGGAAGATCGGCAGGGATTTGGACTCCCATTTCTTTTTGGCAATCTCTTTGAGCCACTCCCGGTTCACCGGCAGCAGCTGCACCTGATGGGGATGATAGATTGCTCCGCTTTCATATTTGTTGTAAAACAGAAAAAAGTGATCAACGTTTTGTCGGAAATGCCACTCATCGATGATCATGATGATTTCCTGAACCAGCGGTGTGATCCCGGCCGTGGAACTGGGCGTCGTCAATAACTCATCCACCGTCTGACCGGCATCTTCCACATAGTCGGCGACGCGCGCGCCGACGGACAGCACTTTCCGGTTTTCCTTTTTGATGCCGGCGTTCCTGGCGTAATCCAGCATAAAGACGGAAATCTGTTCATTGAGTTGTCCGCACAGTCCCTGATCCGAACCGAAAACGATCACGCCCATGCGTTTCATCGTCGCGGTTTTGCGCTCGAGCATCGCGCCCATCCGCTCCTTGAGCACAATCTGCAGGCCCATTTCGACGGTCATGTTATAATCACGCAGAGAATACACCGCCTTCTGATATTGGCGAATACTCACGGCCGCCAGCGCCTTCATCGTTTTGACGACGGACAGAAGATCACCCGCACTTTTCATTCTTCTCTTCAGCGACTCAGTTGTTTGCATCAGCGTCCTCAACCTCTTCAAAAGGCGTAATGGCCGGTTTGATTTTATTCATGATGCTGTCGCGATCCGCCATTTCCAGTTTTTTGCCGGCTTCGATGCGGTCGCATAATTCCGGTAAATGCTCATTAACCGCCGCGAGCAGGTGCTTCTCCACTTCCCGGATTTTTTCCGTTGGAACGCAATCCAGCGCACCGCCGGTCACGGAAAGCAGCGAGGCGATTTGTTCGGACGCCCGGAGCGGCTTGTACTGCCCCTGCTTCAGAATTTCGCGGACGCGCCAACCCCGCTCCAGCGTCCTGCGCGTGGAGTCATCCAGTCTGGTACCGAAACGGGAGAAAGATTCCAGCTCTTCAAACTGCGAGTAGGAGAGTCTGAGATCGCCCGCCACGGAACGGTAAGCGGGCAACTGTGTTTTGCCGCCCACACGTGAAACGGATTTGCCGACATCCACCGCCGGCAGAATGCCCTTGCTGAAAAGAACCGGCGAGAGATAAATCTGCCCGTCCGTAATGGAAATCAGATTGGTCGGGATGTAAGACGACATATCCTGCGCTTCCGTTTCCGTAATCGGCAATGACGTCAACGACCCGCCGCCCAATTCAGGCTTCATATGCGTGGAGCGCTCCAGCAGCCGGGAGTGGATGTAAAATATATCGCCGGGAAAAGCTTCGCGTCCCGGCGGCCGCCGCAAAAGCAGCGACACTTCCCGGTAGGCCCGGGCATGCGAAGTCAGATCGTCATAGACAATCAAAACGTCCCTGCCCTGCTCGACGAAATATTCTCCCATGCTGGTGGCCGCGTAGGGCGCGATAAACTGCAAGCCCGGGGTGTCTTCACCGGTGGCCACAACCACAATGCATGATCCCATCACGCCGTGATCCCGCAAATCGGCAATCACCTTGGCCACATCAGCGCTTTTCTTTCCGGTGGCGCAATAAATGGAAATGATGCCGGTGTCCTTCTGGTTGATAATCGTATCCACGGCAATGGCCGTTTTGCCGGTCATTCTGTCGCCCAAAATGAGTTCGCGCTGACCGCGCCCGACGGGAATGAGCGCATCGAT
>DNYQ01000258.1 GCA_003506745.1 Syntrophaceae bacterium | reverse complement strand
CTCCTGCTGATCGTCGCCTTTCTTTTCGATCTGGCGGCAGGTCACCGGCCGGAAAAACAGCCGGTTTTCCGGCAGATGCTTCTGGGACTTGCGATTGGCGTCATCGGCATCACCATCATGCTGATCCCCTGGACATTTGCGCCCGGCATCGTTTTTGACTTCCGTTCCGTCCTCCTGGGAATTGCCGGCCTCTTCTTCGGCTGGATTCCCGCCGTCATCGCCATGGTGATGACGGCCGCCTTCCGCCTGTATCGGGGAGGCGGCGGAACCTGGACCGGCATCAGTGTCATTTTCGCCTCCGGCCTCATCGGTCTTGCCTGGCGGCACGCTCGCCGGCGGTTCCTGCCGGACATGTCCTGGCGGGAGCTGTTCTTATTCGGGCTTCTCATCCATATGGTCATGCTCCTCCTGTTGCTGCTTACGTTTCCCTGGGAAACGGCCCTGAAGGTAACCGAGCAAGTGCTCCTGCCGCTGATCCTCATCTATCCCTTCGGGACGATGCTCTTGGGCATGCTGCTGGTCAACCGGATGCAGCACCTGCGTGCGGAAAAGAAACTTCTGGAATCGGAACGCTTTACCCGCTCCACCATGGACGCGCTCACCGCCCATATCGCCGTACTGGATGAAAACGGGACGATCCTGGCCGTCAACAAGGCCTGGCAGGACTTTGCCGGGGCCAATCCGCCCATTTTCCGGTGCGAATGCGGCGTCACCAATTATCTAAGTGTCTGCGACGACGCCCGGGGGGAAGACCGCCCGCTGGCGCTGGCCTTTGCCGAGGGCATCCGGGCGGTGAAAAACGATAAAAAAAAGGACTTTTCTCTCGAGTACCCCTGCCACTCCCCCACCGAACAACGGTGGTTCGTGGGCAGGGTGACCCGCTTCGAGGGCCCCGGACAGCTTCACATTGTGGTGGAGCATGAAAACATCACCGAACGCAAACGGGCGGAAGAAGAACTGCAGCGCCACCGCGACCATCTGGAAGAGCTCGTCGCGCAGCGCACGCGGGAGCTTCATGAGAGAAACGCGGAGCTGGTCAAAGAGGTCGCCGATCGGCAAAAGGCCGAAAAAGCCATCCGGGACAGCGAAGAGCGTTTCCGCATCCTTGTGGACCTGGCGCCGGATATCATCTATCGCATCCGGGAAGACAAAACCATCGATTTCATTTCCTCGGCCGTGTCGCAGCTGGGCTGGCGTTCCGAGGAACTGATCGGAAAGTCGTTCGAGGAATTGATCCATCCGGACGATCGGAAAAAGGTCAGCGATGTTCTGGTTGAAAAGCGCATCGGCTCGCGCCGGGCAAAAAACTTCGAGGTGCGACTGCTCGACCGGACCCGGGGAGAACAGGACTACGCGATCAGCCATTCATTCGTCGAAATATCCGCCCGCGGTTACTGGGACGTCGCTGACAGCGAGATCTCCCTCCCCGATAAAAATTTCCTCTACACGCTGGGCATCGCGCGCGACATCAGTACGCGCAAAAAGGCCGAGTCGGACCTCCGGGAGAGCGAACGGAGAATGGAGCTGCTCAAAAACGTCGCATCCGCGGCCAACGCGGCAGCCACGATGGACGACCTGTTCCGGATGGCGATTGACGGCATCGCTCACTATATCGGCTGGCCCGTGGGCCATGTTTACGTCGCTGATGAGCGTCAGTCTGAAAAACTGGTTGCGACGGACATCTGGTTCATGGAAGACGCCGATCGCTTTCACCATTTCCGCGAGGTGACGGCGCAAACGGTCTTCACGCCGGGCATCGGCATGGTCGGACGGGTGCTGGCCGGCCGGAAAACCGTCTGGATCAAGGATGTGAGCATGTATCCCGGCTTCCTGCGCAAGAAACTGGCCGAAGACATCAACGTCCGCGGCGCTTTCGGCTTTCCCATCGTGGTCGGGGGCAAGGTCGCGGCCGTCCTGGAATTTTTTTCCGCTGAGACGGAAAAGCCGCGTCCGGCCCTGATGAACCTGATGAATGAAATCGGCATTCAGTTGGGCATTGTGATCCGGCGCAAGCGCGCGGAGGAGGAACTCAAGAAGCTGTACCGGGCGGTCGAACAGAGTCCGGCCACGGTCGTCATCACGGACGTGAAAGGCCAAATCCAGTACGTCAATCCCCGGTTTACACAGCTCACCAGCTACACGTCCGAGGAAGCGATCGGGCAAACGCCGCGCTTGCTCAGCTCCGGCATCCACCCCAAAAGGTTTTATGCGGACCTGTGGGAAACGATCCTTTCCGGGCAGGAATGGTTCGGCACTTTCTGCAACCGGAAAAAGAACGGCGAGCTTTACTGGGAGCGCTCCTCCATTTCGCCGGTGCGCGACGAAAGCGGCGCAATCACTAACTTTGTCGCCGTCAAGGAAGACATCACGCAGCTGATGAAATACGAGGAAGAACTCAAACAGGCCAAGGAAGGGGCGGAAAACGCCAACCGCGCCAAATCCGACTTTCTGGCCGGCATGTCGCACGAACTGCGCACGCCGCTCAACGCAATCATCGGATTTTCAGAAGTGCTCAAGGAGCAGTTTTTCGGCCCCTTGGTCGAAAAGCAGGAAGAATACGTCAACGATATTCTGGAAAGCGGAAAGCATCTGCTTTCCATCATCAACGACATCCTCGATCTGTCCAAGGTGGAAGCGGGGAAGATGGATCTCGAACTGGCCGAGATTTCCGTGGCGGACCTCATCCGCAACAGTCTGATCATGGTCAAGGAGAAAGCGGCCAGGCACCGCATTACCCTCGAACGCGACATTGCCCGGGAGTTGG
The DNA here is from genome assembly GCA_003506745.1 of Syntrophaceae bacterium. Lineage (GTDB taxonomy): Bacteria > Desulfobacterota > Syntrophia > Syntrophales > Smithellaceae > UBA8904. Next base: position 1,444 of record DNYQ01000258.1, on the reverse strand, counting down.
AAAACCTGGTCATCGTGGCGGATCAGCGCAAGCTCAAGCAGGTGCTTTACAATCTCCTGTCCAATGCCGAGAAGTTCACGCCGGACGGAGGGTCGATCCGCATGACGGCCCGCATTGCCCTCGAACCGCCTCCGGCCGGCGCGGACCCGCCTGTGGCAGATGCGGAAAAAAACATCCCCTTTCTGGAAATATCCGTCGCTGACACGGGCATCGGCATCGCCTACGGAAATTTGGAAAAAGTTTTCGATCCTTTCTTCCAGGTGGAAGGCTCGCGGCAAGGCAAGACCCCCGGCACCGGCCTGGGACTGCCGCTCAGCCGGGACCTGATCAGACTGCACGGCGGAACTTTGCGGGGGGAAAGCGAAGGGCCGGGAAAAGGAAGCACCTTTACATTCAGAATTCCTCTCGCACAAAACGAAAGGAATATCAGGGCCGGCAATTGACGGCTTCTCAAGGAGAGAAACATGACCGAGACCGGAAAAAAATGCATCCTGATCGTCGAGGACAATCCCAACAATCTGAAACTTTTTCACGATATTCTTCAGTACAAGGGATATGCAACCCTCGAGGCAACCGACGGACAACAGGCGGTTGACATGGCGAAAGGTTGCCGGCCGGACCTCATTCTGATGGATATCCAGCTGCCCGTCATGAACGGCCTCGAGGCAACGCGACGGATCAAGGAGGATGAAGCCACCCGGAATATCAAGATTGTGGCTCTCACGGCCAACGCCATGGACGGCGACGAAGAAAAGATGCTCAAGGCGGGGTGCCACGATTATATCTCCAAGCCCGTTCATGTCACGGAATTCATTGAAAGAATTGCGGGCTACTTCGCCGAAGCCGGCACGACCGGAAAGGAGCCGTAATGGAAAAAAAACCTCATATCCTGGTTGTGGATGACGAAGACCGCAACCTGCGTTTGATGGAGGCGGTNNGACCAAAATCATCCCCGTTGTGATGGTGACGGCACTGCAGGAAGTGGAAGACCGGATCAGGGCCCTGGAGGCGGGTGCCGACGATTTTCTTGCCAAACCGGTTGACAAGACGGAAATCCGTGCGCGGGTGGCATCCCTGGTCAAGGTCAAGGCCTACAACGACTACATACGCAACTACTCGCGGGAGCTTGAAACGGAAGTGGCCAGGAGGACCAGAGATCTGCGTCTGGCCTTCGAAAGAATCAAAGCGATGTCGCTGGAAGCCCTCTACCGTCTGACCCGCGCCGCGGAATACAAGGACGAGGACACGGGCGCACACATTCAACGCATGAGCCAATATTCCGCAACCATTGCCAGGACCATGGGCCTCAACGATCAAACGGTGGAGTACATTCTTTACGCCGCGCCGATGCATGACATTGGCAAGATCGGCATCCCGGACAAGATTCTCCTCAAACCCGGCAAGCTGACCGAAGAAGAATGGGTCATCATGAAAGAGCACACCA
>DNYQ01000089.1:1279-4540 GCA_003506745.1 Syntrophaceae bacterium | reverse complement strand
CCCTTGATCCGGTCATGGATAAACGTGTTAAAAGCCTGTGGTAAACGGCCTTCCACCGCAAACCGCATAAAAGAGAAATTGCCCTTGATCAAACCCATAGCATTCACCTCACAAGTAGGCACCCTACCTTAATCAAAGCTGTCCTGTCAAGCCCTTATGCTCTAAAATGCCTTTATAAATCAAAGAGTTTGCATTCATTATTTAAAAATTATCCATAGACAGCGTCTTTTTTTTATGTTACGAAACGTCGTCATTTTTTGGAGCTTATCATCATGAAAATTAAGAAAGTCGGCATCGTCGCCAACATCGAAAAAGAAAATATCGCCGGATTTACCGGCGCCCTGAAGAAATGGCTGGAAGACAGGGGAATCAAGGTGTCTCTGGAAGCCAACATTGCCGCAGCCGTTGGCGGAAGCGGCGGGTTCAAACTTGAAGATCTGGCGTCCAAAGTGGACTTGATTGCCGTGCTCGGCGGAGACGGCACGATGCTCCGCACCGCCCGCTACGTCGCGCAGCATCCCGTACCCATCGTCGGCATCAATATGGGGACATTCGGCTATCTGACGGAAGTCAATCTCAACGAAACCTACGCGGCCTTCGAACTGATTTTAAAGGGTGATTTTCTGACGGAAAAAAGAATGATGCTGGATGTGAAAATCCGCCGGGGCAACAAAATCGTCGGTTCGGGCATGGTCTTAAATGACGTGGTGATCAACCGCGGCAATCTTTCCCGTATTGTGGAGCTGGAAACGTCCGTCAATCAGCACTATCTGACCACCTACAAATCCGACGGATTGATTATTTCCACGCCCACGGGATCGACGGCTTATTCGCTGTCCGCCGGAGGACCGATTGTTTTTCCCGGCAAGGAACTGATCATCATCAATCCCATCTGTCCGCATACGCTGACCAACCGGCCGGTTATTTTTCCCGAAAATTCCGATTTGCAAATTACGCTGTGGTCGAAGGAAAGCGGCGCAACCGTGACGCTGGACGGCCAGGAATCCTACCGGATCAGCTCCGGCGATGTCATGACGATACGAAAATCAAAATTTTATACCAGACTGGTTCTTTCACCGCATCGCAGTTACGGGGAGATCCTGCGATCCAAACTGGGTTGGGGCAGTTTACCAACAGGCACTGGAAAAAGAAAAAATGCTTCATGATCTGAGCATTACCAACTTTGCCATCATTGACGAACTTCACGTTTCGTTTGATGAAGGTCTGAACATTATTTCGGGAGAAACCGGCGCCGGAAAATCTATTCTGATCGGCGCGGTCAGTCTGCTTCTGGGCGATCGGGCGGCAGCGGAAATGATCCGGACGCAGGAGGATACGGCAACCGTGGAAGCGCTTTTTGACATTCGGGGCAACCAGGCGCTTCAGAAAAAATTGGCCGGGATGGGGTTTTCGGCCGAAGATGATCTTGTGATCCGCCGTGTGATTTCACGTTCCGGCAAAAACAGAGCGCAGATCAACGGACAGATGGCAACTCTTGCAAACCTGGCCGCCATCAGTGAATCGCTGATTAATATCTGTGGACAGCATGAACACCAGATCATTCTTTTCGCTGAGAATCACCTGGATATTCTTGACGATTTCGGCGGCTGCCTTGAAACGCGCAGGGCTTATGAAGCCGTTTATCAACGGTATCAGCAATGCCTGAACCAGATCGTCAAACGGGAAGATCTGCAGCGCCATCGCACGGAAAAAATCGATCTGATCCAGTTTCAGCTTCAGGAAATAAAAGACCTGAATCCCCGCGCAGATGAAGACGCCCTGCTGGCCGACGAAAAGAAGGTGCTGGCCAATATCCGGAAACTTGCGGATTGGGCCAACAGGGCCTATGCGCTGCTTTATGCTGAAAACGGCTGCATCAGTGATCAACTCAAGGAAGTCTTGTCTGAGATTCGGGAAATTCAGAAGATTGATTCAGGATTGAACCTTCGACTCTCCGACGTGGAGGGCAGTTATGCCGTTTTGCAAGAGGCGGCGCTGGCGCTGCGCGATTATACCAAACATCTGATCTTTGATCCCGAACGCCTGGCGGCCATTGACGAGCGTCTGGACGCGATCAACCGGTTGAAGCGCAAACACGGCGGCACCCTTGATGCTTTGCTGATCAGAAAAAAGGAGATGGAGGAAGAGCTTAAGCGGGTCTCCAGCGTCGAGGAAGAACTGGAGCAGTTGAAGAAAGAAAAAGACGCCATCGCCGGTGTGCTGCGGGAAAAAGCGCTGACGCTCTCGACGCTTCGATCGCGGGCGGCCGTTTTGTTGAAAGAGGCGGTGGACGCGGAAATGCGCGATTTGAATATGCCCCACGCCTTCTTCTTTGTTGAATTTTTGAAACGCTGTTCGGAGGTGGAGAGCGCCTATGGCCCGAAAGGCGGCGACGACATAGAATTTTATCTGGCGGCCAATGCCGGCGAAGAGCCGAAGCCGCTCAACAAAATTGCTTCCGGCGGCGAGTTGTCGCGCATCGTGCTGGCGCTGAAGAATGTTTTAACGAAGACCGGATCGGTGGCCACGGTGGTATTTGATGAAGTGGACTCCGGCATCGGCGGCGCCACGGCGGAGATCGTCGGACGCAAATTGAAAGCCTTATCGGCCCATCATCAGGTGATTTGCATCACGCATCTGCCGCAGATTGCCAGTTTCGGCGGCCGGCATCTGCGTGTCAGCAAACAGGTGGCCGACGGCCGGACCTCCACTCTGGTGGAAAAAATCGATGAGCGGCAGAAGATCGAAGAGATTGGCCGGATGCTGGGCGGCGTGGATGTGACCGAAACCGCGAAAGACCATGCCCGGGAGATGCTGGCCGCCGCGACGGCGGGTGCAAAGGCCGGCACAGTAAGGAGCAGACATGCTAAGAAAAGCGCGCATCGGTGACGTCAAAACCATTCACCGTTTAATTAATCTGTCGGCGGGGAAAGGGGAAATGCTGCCGCGCTCTCTGATGGATATTTATAATTCCGTTCGGGATTTCATTGTGTATTTTGACGAAGATGAACAGAAGATTGTGGGCATCTGCGCGATGAATATTATCTGGGAAAACCTGGCTGAAATCCGCTCTCTTTATGTGGACGATGCCTTCCGGAAGAAAGGCATCGGCAGAAAGCTGGTCGAATTCTGTATTTCCGACGCCATTACCCTGGAACTGTTTCGCATATTTTCCCTGACGTATAAAAAGGAATTCTTTGCCAGGCTGGGGTTTAAGGAAGTGGACCGTTCCATTCTGCCCGAAAAAATCTGGTCGGATTG
>DNYQ01000089.1:0-1273 GCA_003506745.1 Syntrophaceae bacterium | reverse complement strand
CCCAGGCGCTTGAACCCGAAAAGGCCCTGATCAAAGTGGATGCGGACCGTTTAGACTTTATCGATGATCTGGATGCCGAATCGCTTTTGCTGGCCATTGACCGCAGCCTGCGTTATTACGACGGCTCCGGAAAAAATCAGGTATTCCGGGTTGTGGACCGGCAGGTGAGCGCGAAGCAGATGGAAGAAACGCTGATTGCTTTCCGGAACATTATCCAATCCGATATTCCCGTTTTGCAAAAGAAAAGCCGGATCGCGGAGGATTTTCTCCTGTTGCGGGCGGCGGGGGAAAACGGCGACGGCGTTGTCCTGTTTACCGGTTATTACGANNCCGAATCGTTCCCTACTACACACGCCGGGAAATCGACGTGGACGGTGTTTTGAAGGGCAGGGGACTGGAGTTGATCTGGGTGTCCGATCCCGTCGAATTGAATTCTCTGCACACGCAGGGATCGGGGAAAATTCGTCTGGAAGACGGCGCCGTCCTGACGGTCAGTTACGCCCAGAACAATGGCAGGCCGTTTAGCTCTGCGACGCAGAACCTGCTGAACCTCAATAAAATCGACAGAAGCGATGCCTCCTACCGTGGATTCAAGGCCTGGCTTAAAAACAAAAGTGAAAAAGAAATTTATGAGATTCTCAGCCACAATGAACGTTACATTTTCTTCCGTTTTGTGGATCGGGAACCGGTGGGCTCCCTGGGGCAGCCGGTAACGCCCAACCGGTCGATTGCCACGGATCCGAACTACTTCCCCGAGGGCGCTCTGGCGTTTATCCGTTTGCGCAAGCCTGTTTTGGATGACGATTATAACGTGGTCCGGCGCGTCGATTTTTCACGCTTTGTTTTGAATCAGGACAAAGGTTCCGCCATCAAAGGCCCGGGCCGCGTCGATTTGTTCTGCGGATTCGGCCCCGAAGCGCAGGCTGCCGCCGGTTCCCTCAAGGAAAAAGGCGAACTGTATTTTCTGCTTCTCAAATAACGAAGAATCCATTGACAATAGGTCTGCTCCGTGTGATAGGCATCATGGTGATAACGAAGGACCTCTCTAACCTGGTCCATCAATTTGATCTTGGGATTTGGGCGGAACTTCGGTTTATTTTCCATGTTTTCTGTTTAATATCGTAATAAGCGGATTTTGGCAACAGGATTTGTAATAAGTGGAAAATAGAACGGCTATTTTTCCATGTTTTGTAGTTTAATATCACAATAAGTGGAAAATCTTTCCATCTATATGCTCTGATATGGTGGAATGTTTTCCGTCTATTACACTGTT
>DNYQ01000095.1 GCA_003506745.1 Syntrophaceae bacterium | reverse complement strand
TCGATAACGCTATGAAATGGGGCTACAACAACAAGCTGGGTCCTTTCGAAATGTGGGATGCCGTGGGCGTCAAAGAAGCTATCGAAGTCATGAAGAAGCTGAAATTGAAAGTTCCCAAGAAGATCGATGAAATGCTGAAGAAAGGTTGTGAGACTTTCTATACAACCAAAGCAGACGGCAAGTATTACTACGACTTTGACAAGAAGGGTTATGCCAAGATTGACGAAAATCCCAAAATCATCCTGCTGCCGGATCTGAAAAGCCGCAACAAGATTATTAAAGAAAACGGCAGCGCCAGCCTCATTGACATCGGCGACGGCGTGGCCTGTCTGGAATTCCATACCAAGATGAACTCGATCGATGACCCCCTGACCGTTATGCTCACCGAAGCCTGCGATATCGTCGAAAAGGATTTCGAAGGCATGGTGGTCGCCAATCATGATGAGCGGGCTTTCTCCGCGGGCGCCAACGTCTTCGCGGTGCTGACGGCTGCTCAGCTGGGTCAGTGGGACCTTCTGGAAAAGAGCATTGAAGCCCTCCAGAACGGCAATATGAAAATGAAATACCTCTCCAAGCCTGTTGTCACGGCTCCTGCCGGTCTGGCTCTGGGCGGCGGCTGCGAAATGGCCATGCACGGCGCTCGTTGCCTCCCGAACGGCGAGACCTATTTGGGTCTGGTGGAAGTCGGCGTCGGCGTGATTCCCGCGGGCGGCGGCTGCAAAGAAATTCTGGTTCGTTTGACCGAAGGCATTCCCGACGGTTGCGTAGAAGGCGGTATGAATATGCAGTACCATATGGCCAAGGCGTTTGAAAATATCGCGATGGCCAAAGTCAGCACCAGTGCGGCCGAAGCCATGGAACTGGGCTATATCCGCAAGACGGAAACCATTAACATGAGTCGCGATCAGCAGATCTACGAAGCCAAACAGCTCGTGAAGTCCCTGGTGATGGCGGGTTACAAACCGCCCAGACCCGCTCTGATCCCCGTAATGGGCGAGAACTTCCGCGGATTGGTGGACTCGATTATCATGAATATGAGATACGGCAACTTTATCTCCGATTACGATCTTGTCGTGTCGAGAAAAGTGGCTTATATTCTTTCCGGCGGCGACTGTGCGGAAGGAACTTATGTTTCGGAGCAGGAAATTCTGGATCTGGAAAGAGAAGCCTTCCTCAGCCTGATGGGAGAGACGAAAACGCACGAACGTATTATGCATATGCTGACCAAGGGCAAGCCTCTGCGTAACTAATTTTAATGAAACAACGTGCGCGGCGGTTTGAAAAAACAGCTAAGAAAAGCCTCCGCGCCTTCTAGAAATGAAGGAGGAAAATCATGAGTGATGCTATAATTGTAGAAGCCGTAAGAAGTCCAGGCGCTCGCAGAAAGGGTGGTCTTGCCGCAACCCGAGCGGATGAGTATGGTATCCAGGTACTCAAAGGTTTGCTTGCCAGAGTCCCGCAAGTTAAGCCTGAAGAAATAGATGATTTGATTGTCGGTTGCTCTTTCCCGGAAGCCGAAACGGGGATGAATTTGGGAAGAATTCTGGCGATGGGAGCGGGTCTTCCGATTTCCGTTTCCGGTATGACCGTCAACCGTTTTTGCGCATCCGGTCTTCAGTCCATTGCGGATGCGACGGCCAAGATTCGCGCCGGCTGGTCGGAAATTATCATTGCCGGCGGCTGCGAAAGCATGACGCATATTCCGATGGGCGGTTCCGCCATGCGTCCGCATCCGGATTGGAAATTCGACGGCAGTATGCCCAATGTCTATATCAACATGGGCAACACGGCGGAAAACGTCGCGACGAATCATAATATTTCGCGTGAAGATCAGGATAAGATGGGCGTGGAAAGTAACCGCCGCGCTTATGAAGCCATTAAGGCCGGCAAGTTCAAGGAAGAAATCATTCCGATTCAGGCCGCTAAATATAAAATCAAAAACGGCAAAAGGATCAGAGAATATGTGACCTTTGATACGGATGACGGCGTGCGTTGGCCGGCCTCAGTGGAAAACATGGCCAAATTGAAATCACCTTTCAAAGCAGGCGGTTCAGTCACGGCGGCTAATTCTTCTCAGATGACCGACGGCGCTGCTTTCTGTATGCTGATGACGGCAGAGAAAGCCAAAGAATTAAAACTAAAACCCATTGCCAGACTGGCCTATTATGCAGTCGCCGGATGTTTGGCGGAAGAAATGGGCGTCGGTCCCGCTTACGCGATTCCCAAGGTTCTGAAAATGGCCGGTTTGACGACAAAGGACATTGATGTCTTTGAAATTAACGAAGCCTTCGCGTCACAGGCCATTTATTCCTGCCGCACGGTCGGTATCGAAGACCGTTATTGGTCGGGTGACATTAACCCCAACGGCGGCGCGATTGCCATCGGCCATCCGCTGGGATGCACCGGCGCCAAACTGACCGCTCAGTTGCTGCACGAAATGAAGCGCCGCGGTTCAAAGCGCGGTATCGTTTCCATGTGTATCGGCGGCGGCATGGGCGCAGCCGGTATTTATGAAATGTTGTAATTAGAAACCCCTCCAGCGCCAAGCTGAAAGCGTCGCTCGAACCCTTCCGCCGTTTGTTATTCGATGGCGGAAGGGCGGGCGGCATTTTTTTTACTTGAAACGCCGGGAACTTTAAGTTATAGCAAACGGCACTTGGGCGGTTAACTCAGCGGGAGAGTGCTACCTTCACACGGTAGAAGTCGCTGGTTCAATCCCAGCACCGCCTACCATTTGAAATCGATGGGTTATGGTGTGAACCATAACCCATTTTCTTTTTTAATAATTATCATTGATTTTACTGGCCATTTTCAAATATATATTTTAACCAGGGCACATAGATTAATGCGTAGAATCAAATGTACGCTGAGAGTCCTTTTTTAATTGACCATGTCGGTTATCAGGGTTCCGTCGAGGAACTCAGAAACAATCACGAGGTTCGTGCAAAGTATCTGGAAGTATAAGACTAAATCAAGAGAAAGGCAGGCGGGATGTATGGGGGATGGAAACAGCAAGGTCATGAGCGCCAAAGAGGCGATTAACAGGTTCGTCCACGACGGGGAAGAACTGGTAATCGGCAACTATACCGTGGGCAGCTGCGCTGAACTTGTCTATGAAGTTATTCGGCAGGGCAGGAAGGGCCTGACTTTGTATTCCCAGTCGGGTATTTTCGATGTCGAGACGATTGTCGGCGCAGGTTGTGTCGATCGTCTGGTGACAACCTACTGCTTGCGGGCAGGGGGCAAGAAGGGCGGTTCCGCTGTGGAGCGGGGGCTGAATGCGGGTACGCTGGAAATTGAGGATTATACGAACTTTCAGTATAACGCGCGCCTGATGGCGGGGATGCATGGCTTTTCCTACATCCAGGTTCTGGAAGGCGCCATGGTCACGGATCTCTTTCATAAAAGAAGTTTTATGGGTGAAGACAAATTCCGCGTGATTAAGTGTCCCTATACCGGCAAGGATCATTTGACGGTACCGGCGGCCAATCCCGATGTGTGCATCGTTCATGTGCAACGCTGCGACAAATTTGGAAATGCCCAGTACTGGGGCGCCTTAGGAAGCGTAGCGGCGGCCGCACTGGCGAGTAAGCGCATCGTTGTTTCCTGTGAAGAAATTGTGGAGCACGACATCATCCAATCGAGTCCCCATCTCACCCTGATTCCCGCTTATCGCGTCGATGCGGTGGTAGAGGTTCCCTGGGGAGCCAATCCGACGGAAGTGCTGGGCTACTATAACCTGGACCAGTTTATGTACGGCCTGTTCATGATGGCCGACGGCACGGCAGACGGGCTGAAAGCCTGGATGGACGAATGGGTTTTCGGCTGTGAGAACCGCGCGGCTTATGTGGATCATTATATCCAGAAATTCGGCAGCAAGGTGCTGGATGGCATTCGGGCCAAGGCCTTTTATTCGGCGCCGGCCAATTATGGATCAGCCTTTACCTCGCGTTGGGATCGGGAAGGCAAGGAACGTAATATGGGGATGACGCTCCCGGAGTTTGAGCAAACATTGAAGGAAAGGGGGAAACTCTATGAGTAAACCATATACCCTGCAGGAACTTTTAGTCATTGCCGTTGCGAAAGAAATTCACGACCATGAAAATGTCATCCTGGGTGTGGGGCTGCCCACGACGGCCGGCGCGGTGGCCAAAGCCCTGTATGCTCCCCATGCTACACTGATGATGGAATCGGGGATTATCGATTTTGAGCCGCTTTTGCCTTTAAACCACATTGCCGATGCCCATTCCTGCCGTGGTTTTTCCTATGCGACGGATCTGTTTTCCGCCTTTACCATGACGTATCGCGGTTTTGTCGATGTCTGCTTCCTGGGCGTGGGGCAGGTGGATAAATACGGGAATCTGAATACGACGGTCATCGGGGATTATTACAAGCCGACGATGCGGCTTCCGGGATCGGGCGGCGCTGCCGACTTCATTTCCTATGCGAAGCGAACCGTCCTCACCTTGCTGGGCGGAAATTTTGTGGAGAAGCTCGACTATTTTACNNCTGGCCCAGATCCATCCCCGGGTCACGATTGAGGATGTGAAGAAGGATGTGCCGTGGGATTTGAAAATAGCTCCCGATCTGTCGGAGACGCCTCATCCCACGGATGAAGAAATTGATTTTATCAGGCGTTTCGCCCCGGCCATGTCGGCGGGCAGGGAACTGTCGATGGAGTTGACCATCGTGAACATGATGAAAATGCTCAAGGGTTAGTTCGAGATCCATAGAGAAGCGATAAGGGATTGGTTGGACAAGGGTTTAACTTTGCTATATAAAACGGCCAATCGGAGAGCCGGAGAGTGTTTAAAGACAAAAAAGTCGTTGTGGTCATGCCGGCGTACAACGCGGCGCAGACGCTGAAAATAACCTACGATGAGGTTATGGCGCAGGAAATTGTCGATCTCGTAATTCTTGTAGATGACGCAAGCTCCGATGAAACATCGGCCATTGCCGCCCGGTTGCCAAAGACGATTGTTCATGTCCACAAAAAAAACAGCGGATACGGCGCCAATCAAAAGACCTGCTACAAGATGGCTCTGGAAGAGGGCGGAGACATTGTGGTGATGGTTCATCCGGATTATCAATACACGCCGAAGCTGATCCCGGCCATGGCCTCCATGATCGGCAATGGTCTTTACCATTGTGTTCTCGGATCAAGAATTCTGGGAGGTCACGCCGTGAAAAGCGGAATGCCGCTTTGGAAGTATGTTTCCAACCGTTTTCTGACGCTTGCTGAAAACATCATGCTGGGCGCGAAACTTTCCGAATATCACACAGGCTACCGTGCCTTTTCCAGAGAACTTCTGGAGAAGCTGCCTCTGGATGCCAATTCTGACGATTTTGTTTTCGACAACCAGATGCTGGCGCAGATCGTCTGGTTGGGATACACGATTGCGGAAGTGAGTTGTCCGACCAAATACTTTGCCGGGGCATCGTCCATCAACTTTGAGCGCAGCGTTCAATACGGTCTGGGATGCCTGGCGACGGCGCTTGAATTTCGTTTTGCAAAAATGGGATTGGTCCGATCATCGCTTTTTCCGGAGATCCCTTCATGATGTCGAAAAACAAAAATCGTTTTCAGGACTTTTTTGAAAATGAAAAATACGTTTCTCTGAAAAATCATCTATACAATTATCTTTTGAGAAGGCGCGCCGTTGAAAAAGCGATGCAAAACGAGCCAAAGGAACTCGTTTTGGAAATCGGCAGCGGCATTTCTCCCGTCTTCACGTCCTGGGATCGCATCGTTTATTCCGATGTGTCCGCTTCGGCTCTTGAAATGTTGAAAAAAACACACGGCAAAGGGCAATGTGTTGTCGCTGACGCCATGAACCTGCCCTTTGCGGCGGAGTCATTTTCTCATGTGATTGCCTCGGAAGTTTTGGAACATCTGGAGGACGACCGCAAGGCACTGAAGGAAATTTCCAGGGTGACAAAACCCGGCGGGGCGTTGATGGTCACATTTCCCCACCGCCATTTTTATTTCGCGCATGATGACCGCTTTGTTCATCACTACCGGCGCTATGAACTGTCCGAAATGATTTCCCGTCTGGAAGCAGCCGGATTTCGTCTCGTTGATGTGCAAAAGGTGCTGGGACCTTTGGAAAAGCTGACGATGCTGTTGGTGACTGCTTGCGCTTCCGGCTGGCAAAATTTTAATCAGAAGAGGCGTTTTAAGAAGACGCAGGCGCCGCCGCCGGACTTTTTAATCGCCCTCTTTAAGGGGTTGAATAAATTTTATGCGGTTCTTGCCTGGCTTGATGCGATGCTGATGCCCCGCGCTTTATCGACGGTTTTGCTGATCAAGGCCAAAAAAATATGACGATCAAGTGACACTTTTCATGGTTGCCAGGTACTGACGGCAAAGATACCGGTAGGCTTCAATGCCGTCTTTGGCGGCTGCCTTGTCCTTTTCGGTAACGTCCCGGGTGATTTTAGCGGGGTTACCCGCGACGATTTTGCCGGCGGGAATGTGCATGCCTCTGGGAACCAGCGATCCCACGGAAACAAAAACATCTTCTTCGCAAACGGCATTAAAAAGGATGATGGCGCCGATGCCGATCATGCATCGGGAATGGATATGCACGTCGTGCAGGATGACGCCGTGCGCCACGGTGACGTCGTCTTCGATGACGGACTGAGAACCGGGATAGACATGAATGACGGCATTGTCCTGGACGCTGGACCTGTCGCCGATGATCACCGGCCCGAAATCCGCCCGTATGGAAACGCCCGGCGCGATCAGGCATTCATGCCCGAGACGCACATCGCCGATCAGAACGGCATTGGGATGAACAAAAGAATCGGGTGGAATCTGCGGTCTTTTACCCTCGTATTCGTAAAGTGCCATAGGAATCTACCTCGCTGTTTGTCAGGTTAGTGAAATAGTCACCGAGCCGCCCCGGCCGAAAATGTCATGCAGATGGACATACCCTTTTAATTTATTCTTTTCATTGACGACGCCCAGAGAGGTGATTTCTTTTTTCTGCATGAACTCGACGGTTTCAGCCAGCGATGCTTTTTCATTGATGGTCTTTGGGTTGGCCGTCATCACGTCATCAATGGTCAGGCCTTCAAAAGATAATCCCCTGCTGACCATTCGCCGGACATCGCCGTCGGTCAGAATGCCAAGCAGGTTGTTCTTTTTGTCCGTCACCAGGACGAATCCGACGTTCATGCGGTCAATTTCCACAATGGCCTGCCGGGCCGGCGTATGGGTCAACACCCGGGGAATCCTGTCTCCCACGATCATGGCATCCCGGACTGTTGCCCGAAGCCTTGCGCCCAGAGAACCGCCGGGATGAAACTTGTAAAAGTCCTTTTCCCGGAATTTCCGTTTGTCAATGAGCGCGACGGCCAATGCGTCTCCCATGGCCAGCGCCGCCGTGGAACTGGAAGTTGGCGCCAGACCGAAAGGGCAGGCTTCTTTTTCCACGGAAACGTCAATGACGATGTCGCTGTTTTTGGCCAGCGTTGAAGAAAGCACGCCGGTAAAGGAGATGATGGGCGCTCCAATGTGCCGGACGGAACTGATGATCGGCATAAGCTCCCGCGTCTCGCCGCTGTTGGAAATCGCCAGCAGGATATCTTTCCGGGTGACGATGCCCAGATCCCCGTGAATGCCTTCAACCGGATGAAGAAAAAGCGCCTGTGTTCCCGTGCTGGTCAGTGTGGCGACGATTTTACGTCCGATCAAACCGGATTTTCCGATTCCCGTGATAATGACGCGCCCCTTGCACCGAAAGATCATGTTGACCGCGCGGGCAAAGTTTCCGTCAATTTTGTTTATCAGATTCAAAATGCTCTGGGCTTCGATTTTCAATACTTCTTTGGCGCGCTCTATGGCTGCTCGATGATTGCTCATGTTTTTTCCCGCACTTTATTTGTTTTCTTCACCTGCTGGATCAGGATGCGGTAAAGCTAGCAAAAAACACCGGACAAAACAAGAATCAATTGATGATTTCCATTTGACAGACGCCCTAAAATAAATCATGGTAGCCGGCAAGGTTATCTGCTAAAGAACAACCGCACTTTAACCGGAAGAGAACAAGGTTATGAAAGCTGTTTTTATATCCGATGCCCATTTGAAGTATGCCGGGGATGAGCGATACGGCCGGTTGATCCGGTTTCTGAACGATCTCCAATGCGGGAAGGCCAGATCGCTTGTCCATGACCGGGAATTGGGGCGTGATGCGGCGCCGATCGATGATCTTTATATTCTCGGCGATTTTTTTGATTTCTGGTTTTGCCGGCCCCAAAACATTCACCCCGAATTTCAAGAGGTCATCCGTAAACTGGTTGAATTGCAGGCCGGCGGTGTCGGCATCCATTTGTGCGAAGGCAATCATGATTTTTTCATGAAAGAATATTTCCAGGACGTGCTGGGCATGGACGTGTTTGAGGAACGGGCGACGATCGAGATGGATCAGGTCCGCACCTTTATTGCCCATGGCGACACGCTGGACAACACAAATATTTTTTATTTGATGCTTCGGAAAATTTTACGCAGTCAAGTTTTTTATCATTTGCATCACCTTGTTCCTTCATCCGTTTTATGGGCGATTGGCGGCATCAGTTCGGCGACCAGTAAAACCATAACCGTTGAAAACGGAGATGCCCTTGTTGAAAAAATGTTTTTCTGCGCCACCGAAAAGTTGTTTCAAGATCATGATACGGTGATTCTGGGGCATTGTCACAAGCCTGTCCTGCGTTATTTTGATGTGGCAAACAAAAAGAAAACTTTTATCACGTTAGGCGATTGGATTGTCCATTACTCGTTTTTGTATTACGAAAACCGAAAATTCTTTATGAGTTATGACCAGCCTCTGTAATTGCCCGTCTTCCTTCGTTTTCCGCTGCGTTTTTATCGATGAAAAACTGGACATCTCCGCTTCTTTGTGTTAGGAAACCGGCACTTTTTTAATCCCGCTTTGGCGGGACGAGTGTTAATTCTCCTTAAGCTTGCTGCGATATCATGACGTTCATTTCATACCTCGACAGCTTGCTGCGAGGTGGTTGATGGAAAAAAGGAAAAAACCATGAATTTTGGCGGAATATACCCCGAATGTTCACTGCGCGATGCGCAGTTTGTCGTCATTCCTGTTCCCTACGATCTGACGTCAACGTATCAGCCCGGCAGCCGCAGGGGGCCGGCCGCGATTATCGAGGCTTCAACCAATATGGAGCTTTACGATGAAGAGCTGAAAAAAGAGACGTATCTGGCCGGCATCCATACGGCATCGCCCGTGAGCGTGGACGCCCGCGGGCCGAAGTATATGATCCGTGCCGTGCGCAAAAAAATCAGTCGTGTGGTTTTGCAAAACAAGATACCGGTCATGCTGGGCGGCGAGCACAGCATCAGCCTGGGCGCGGTGCAGGCCGTCGCCGAAAAATATCCGAAATTGACCGTCCTGCAACTGGATGCCCACGCCGATTTGCGCGACAGCTATCAGGGGACGCCTTACAATCATGCCTGTGTCGCCCGACAGGTTGCCGAATTTTGCGATCTGGTTCAAGTCGGTATCCGCAGCATGAGCAGGGAGGAAGGAGATTTCCTGCCCCAAAGCAAGGTAAAATCTTATTCGGCGGATTATGTTTTTGAAAATAAAAACTGGGCGCAGACCGTTGCCGGGCACTTGAAGGGCGATATCTATATTACGATTGATCTGGATGTTTTTGATCCGTCGATCATGTCCGCCACCGGCACGCCCGAGCCGGGCGGTCTCACCTGGCGGGATGTTTTACAGCTGCTGCGACTGGTTTCGCGCAAGGGCACCATCCGCGGGTTTGACGTGGTCGAACTGGCCCCGCTGCCCGGCGTTGTTGCTCCGGATTTTATGGCGGCCAAGCTGATCTATCGATTAATGGGTTATATGACCAGATAGACCCGTGGGTCGGTTTGGTCATTTTACAAGGGAGGCAAAAAAATTGAATCTTAATGTTCCCCGAAAAATATTTTTTACCAAGGGGGTCGGCACCCACAAAGAAGAGCTGCATTCATTTGAATTGGCTCTGCGCGATGCCGGTATCGAAAAATGCAACCTGGTGCAGGTATCCAGTATTTTGCCGCCCGGCTGCAAAGTGATTTCCAGAACGCAGGGCGTTAAACAGCTGCAGCCGGGTGCGATTACGTATTGTGTNNGCCGCGATGCTGGCATCAACGCTGGGCATCGACTTTGATATTGATGAAAGCTGGGACGAGAAAAAAGAAATATTCAAAATCAGCGGCAAGATTGTCAGCACGCGGAATATCACGCAATCAACCATTGTTAAAAACAACTGGTTCACGACGGTCGTGGCCGCCGCGGTCTTTATTTTCTAGGCCTGCGGCCGCTTGAATGGTCAAATACTCCTTGACAAACCCAGGAGATAATGGTCTAAGGTCAGCGACTTAAATCAGACTTGTCGCGGGGTGGAGCAGCTTGGTAGCTCGTTGGGCTCATAACCCAAAGGTCGTAGGTTCAAATCCTACCCCCGCTACCAATAAAATCAAAGGGGTTGGAAGAAATTCCGATCCCTTTTTTTATTATTCTGGCACTGACGGTATTGGTCTTCCCTGTCCGGGCAGAGCAAAAGCCGAAAATATCCTGTTTGGGACAGATTATCGCGGGAGAGCGCACCCTTGTCCTTTCGGCT
>DNYQ01000290.1:514-33020 GCA_003506745.1 Syntrophaceae bacterium | reverse complement strand
CTGACAAAGCCCCTGGACGGTAGCCTTGACCAGGTTGTGCGGATTGTGCGACCCTAAACATTTGGTCAGGATATTATGAACACCGGCCACTTCCAAAACGGCTCTCACCGCGCCGCCGGCAATCAGGCCTGTTCCTTCCGACGCCGGTTTCAACAAGACTTTACCCGCACCGAACTTTCCCAGAACTTCATAGGGAATCGTTTTATTGGCCACCGCCACCTTGACCATGTTCTTCTTGGCCATTTCCATCCCCTTGCGAATCGCTTCGGGAACTTCGTGCGCTTTGCCCAGACCCGCTCCGATCATGCCCTGGCCGTCGCCGACCACCACAATCGCGCTGAAACGAAACCGCCTTCCTCCCTTAACGACTTTTGCCGTACGGTTAATGGCAATCACCCGGTCAAGGAACTCCACATCCTTCATTTCTTTTTTATCCAACGATTCTTCCCTTATCATGCGTTTGATGTCTTGCGTTTAAGTTTAAAATTTAAGACCTTTTTCCCGCGCTGCATCCGCCAGGGCTTTGACGCGGCCATGATAGAGAAATCTTCCTCTATCAAAAACGACTTTCTCCACGCCCAGGGTCTGCAAACGCGCTGCAATCAACTTGCCCACTTCTTTGGCCACATCCACTTTCTTGATCCCTTTGAGTTTGCCGGCCAGTTCCTTGCTGAGCGTAGACGCTGTCGCAATGGTCGTCCCCCGGGCATCGTTAATTACCTGAGCATAGATGTGTTTATCCGACCGGAATACGGAAAGACGGGGTCTTTCCGCGGTTCCCGTAAGTTTGCCCCTGACTCTTTTCTCTCTTTTATCTCTTATTTTAAGTGTTTTTTTGGAAGCCAATGTTCCACCTCTTTAATGCAATGTTTAATCGACTGTTATTTGGCGCCTGCCGCTTTGCCGGCTTTACGGCGAATATGTTCCCCGGTGTACTTGATGCCCTTGCCTTTATAGGGCTCCGGCTTCTTTAAAGACCGGATCTCCGACGCAACACGGCCGACCAGCTCTTTGTTGATTCCGGAAACAACAAGATTCACCTGCTTATCGACTTTCACATCAATCCCTTTGGGAATGGTGTATTCGACGGGGCTGGAAAAACCCAAAACCAGCTTCAGGGTTGAACCGGCGACTTCCGCGCGATAACCGACGCCGGATATTTCCAGTCCCTTTTCAAAGCCGGTGCTGACGCCGGTCACCATATTGCTGATCAGGGTCCTGGCCAATCCATGATAGGAGCGGACAAGGCGCTCCTCTGATGCCCGCTCGACGACCAGCTGGTTGTCGGAAATGCTCATCGTAATGCCTTGCGGCAATTTCGAAGACAACTTGCCCTTGGGCCCTTCAACTTTAACGATACCGTCGCTTTGGCTGATTTTAACCGTTTTGGGAAAAGCGATTGGTTTTTTACCTATTCTCGACATGAACAAGAACTCCCGTTTAAAATCTGTGATTTAACTACCAAACTTTACAAAGAATTTCGCCGCCGACATTCGATTCTCTGGCTTCCTGATCGGTCATGACGCCGCGGGACGTCGAAATGATCGAAATACCGAAACCGTTGAGCACCTTGGGAATCTTATCGGCCGAAACATACACCCTGCGCCCGGGTTTGCTGACCCTTTTAATGTCGGTGATGACCGTCCGCCTGGCATCCGGATATTTGAGGGTGATCTTCAGCATCGGATGGCCGTTTTCATCCTTCACGACCTCATGATTATTGATATATCCGGTCGCTTTCAGCACTTTGGCGATATTCATATTCATCTGCGACATGTAAACATTGACATTTTTGAATCGGGCTTTATTCCCGTTTCGTATTCTGGTCAGCATATCGGCAATAGGATCCGTCATCCCCATGCTTTTTCTCCTTCAACGATGGTTACCAACTTGATTTTATCATACCGGGAATCTCACCCTGCAGGGAAAGCTTCCTCAAACAGATTCTGCACATTTCAAATTTTCTATAATACGCCCGGGGCCTGCCGCAAATCTGACAGCGGTTGTATGCCCGAACCGCAAATTTCGGTTTCCTGCCTGCTTTTGCTATTAATGACTTTTTTGCCACGCGAAATTCCTCCGGAGCTTCCTCGTTTAATTCTTAAAGGGCACACCCATCAACCTGAGCAACACACGGGCTTCATCATCCGTCTTGGCCGAGGTCACGATGGTAATATTCATTCCCTTGATCTTGTCAATTTTATCATATTCAATTTCCGGGAAAATGATTTGTTCATGGAGTCCGATGGAGTAATTCCCCCTGCCGTCAAAGGCGGCGGCCGATATCCCGCGGAAATCCCGGACTTTCGGCAAGGCGACGTTCACCAGCCGGTCGAAAAACTCGTACATCACTTCTTTTCTCAAGGTCACCGAGCAGCCGATCGGCATGCCCTGACGGAGTTTGAAGGTCGCGATGGATTTTTTCGCTTTGGTGATCACGGGCTTCTGTCCGGTAATCATCGCCATTTCCTGCACGGCCCCGTCAATGATTTTGACGTTGGAAATGGCTTCTCCCAAACCCATATTGACGACAATCTTCTGCATCTTGGGAACCTGCATGGGATTTTTGTAGTCAAATTCCTTAATCAGAGCCGGCACCACTGTTTTTAAATAATAGTCCTTTAATCTTGCCATTTTCCCCTAACCCACATCAATAACGTCATTGCACTTGCTGCAGATACGAATCTTCTTGCCGTCCTCAAGAATGCGATTGCGAATCCTGGTGGCTTCTTTGCATTTGCCGCAAATGATGCTGACCTTGGAGACATCCATCGCCGCCTCTTTTTCCACGACACCGCCCTTGCTTTTCTGATCCGGCCGTTTATGCCGCTTGATCACATTGATCTTTTCGACGATCACTTTGCCTTTTTCGGGTATGGCTTTCAGAATCTTGCCGGTCTTTCCCTTGTCCTTGCCGGCCAGAACTTTTACCATATCTCCTTTTTTCAATCTGCCTAAACTCATTTTTCCCCTCTTCAAAACCGGCCTATAAAACTTCCGGCGCCAGAGATATAATCTTCATAAACTGCTTGGCCCTCAATTCACGGGCAACCGGTCCAAAGATTCTTGTGCCGACGGGTTCCATCTGATTGCTGATGAGCACGGCGGAGTTGTCATCGAACTTGAGATACGATCCGTCCGGCCGTTTCACTTCCTTGACGGTGCGGACGATCACCGCTTTCATCACGTCGCCTTTTTTTACTTTGGAATTCGGAATCGCCTCTTTCACCGCCACGACGATCACATCGCCCAAGGACGCGTAACGCCGCTTCGATCCGCCAAGCACCTTGATACAAGCAACCCGCTTGGCGCCGGAATTATCGGCAACATTTAAAATGGTCTGCATCTGAATCATAAAATCAACCCCACTGTCACAACCTGCTTGCTTATAAAATCAGGTTTCTATTTCGCTTTTTCCAGGATTTCCAGCATCCTCCAGCGTTTGTCCCTGCTCATCGGCCGCGCTTCAATGATGAGTACGGTATCCCCCGTCTTGCACGAATTCTGCTCGTCATGGGCTTTATACTTCACATGCCGGCGGACGTATTTGTGAAACACGGCATGCTTGACCAGTCTTTCGGCTTTCACCACAATGGTCTTATCCATCTTATCACTGACGACCACGCCCTTAATCGTGCGCTTGTTGCTCTTTTCAGCCATATTAACCTGCGGCCTCCTTTTCCTTCATCACCGTTGCGATACGGGCAATGTCCCTGCGCAGCCGCCCCAGGGTCGCGGGGGATTCGAGTTGACCCGATGCATGCCGAATCTTCAGGCGAAACAGCTCTTCCGCCAATTCATTATTTTTTGTTTGAAGCTCGTTGATACCGAGACCTCTGATTTCGCTAATTTTCATCAGATATCTCCCTTGACAAAAACTTTGTCGCGATGGCCAGTTTATGCGAGGCCAGACGAAACGCCTCTTTGGCAACTTCCTTGGTTACGCCTTCCATTTCATAGAGGACCGAACCGGGTTTCACCACCGCCACCCATCCTTCCGGCGCTCCCTTGCCTTTACCCATCCGGGTTTCCGCGGGCTTCTTGGTGATGGATTTGTGAGGAAATACCCGAATCCAGATTTTCCCGCCGCGCTTCACGTAACGGGTCATCGCGACACGCGCCGCCTCGATCTGCCTGGCCGAAACCCATCCGCACTCCGCCGCCTGCAATCCATAATCGCCAAAGGCAATGGTGCCGCCTCTGGTCGCTTTTCCTCCCATGCGGCCTTTCTGCAATTTTCTATATTTTACCCGTTTTGGCATTAACATAGCTTAAACTCCCGTTGTCCTGCACAGCGACCTTCCCCTGACGGGGAAAATTCCCTGATGAAGATCATGACTGTTTTTCATTCTTTGTGGGCAAAACTTCTCCGTGAAAAATGAGCACTTTGACGCCGACCAGACCGTAAGCCGTGTGGGCTTCAATGAACCCGTAATCGATATCGGCCCGGAGCGTATGCAGCGGCACGCGCCCTTCACGATACCATTCCGCGCGGGCAATTTCAGCGCCGCCCAGTCTTCCGGAGCAGCTGATCTTAATGCCTTTGGCGCCAAACTTCAGGGCATAGCCGACGCATTTTTTCATCGCCCGTCGGAAAGCAACGCGCCGTTCCAACTGCATGGCGACATTCTCGGCCACCAGCTGGGCGTCCGTTTCCGGTTTCCGGACTTCTAAAATATTGATGATAATTTCCGCCTGCGAAAACTTTTCGATTTCCGCTTTCAGCTTTTCGATTTCCGATCCCTTTTTCCCGATGATGACTCCGGGGCGGGCGGCGTAAATGTTCACCTTGGCTTTGTTGGCCGCGCGCTCGATCTCGATATGGGATATGCCGGCGTGATACAGCTTCTTCTTGAGGAACTTTCGAATCTTCAAGTCCTCAAGCAGCATGCCACTATAATTCTTTTCGGCAAACCATACGGATTGCCACTTTTTGATGTAGCCTAATCGCAAGCCTACCGGGTTAACCTTCTGACCCAATATCGTTCCTCCTTACCTTTCATCCACGACAACGGTGATATGTGACGTTCTCTTTTTGATTCCCGCCGCTCTTCCCTGGGCTCTGGCCCGCCATCTTTTCAATGACGGTCCCTGGTCCACAAATATCTCTTTCACATAGAGCGTGTTTTCATCAATATTGGGATTCTGGGCCGCATTGGCGACAGCCGACTTCAGCACCTTGGCCACAATGCCCGCGGCGTATTTCCGGGTGTAAAGCAGGATATTGCGGGCATCCTGAACTTTCTTGCCCCGAACCAGATCAACCACCAGCCGAACCTTCTGCGGCGACATCCGAATATATTTTGCAACTGCCTTTGCTTCCATAGTTCATCAACTCCAGACCTGTACGTTTGCGCGAAAATGCTACTTTTTAACCTTTGTCTTCCGGTCGCCGGAATGAGAATAAAAAGTTCGGGTCGGCGCGAATTCGCCCATTTTATGACCCACCATATTTTCCGTCACATACACCGGAATAAACTTTTTTCCGTTGTGCACGGCAAACGTGTAACCGATTAACTCGGGTGTGATGGTTGAACGCCGCGACCAAGTCTTAATGACATTCTTGCTGCTTTCGGCTTCCATTTTTCGAACCTTGGCCAGCAGACTTTCTTCAATATAAGGACCTTTTTTGATCGAACGTGCCACGTTTTCTTAACCCCTTCTCTTGACGATATATTTATCCGTTCTCTTATTTTTTCTCGTTTTGTGCCCCTTGGTCGGTACGCCCCAGGGCGTGCAGGGATGACGTCCACCGGAGGACTTCCCTTCGCCGCCGCCCATCGGATGATCCACCGGATTCATAACCACCCCGCGATTGTGGGGGCGCTTGCCCAGCCAGCGGGTCCGTCCCGCTTTGCCGATGCTGATGTTTTCATGATCGTTGTTTCCCACCTGGCCGATCGTCGCCATGCATTCAATGAACACTTTCCGGACTTCGCCGGAGGGCAGTCTCACCTGAGCGTAGCTGCCTTCTTTGGCCATCAGCTGGCCGTAAGCGCCGGCCGAACGGATCAGTTGCCCACCGCGGCCTACTTTTAATTCCACGTTGTGAATCAGGGAACCCAGCGGTATATACTTCAGAGGAATGGCGTTTCCCGGTTTGATGTCCGCTTTTTCACCGCTCACCAGAACATCGCCGACATGGATCTGCGCGGGGGCCACAATGTATCTTTTCTCGCCGTCGCGATAATTCAGCAAGGCGATACGAGCCGACCGGTTGGGGTCATACTCAATGGAGGCGACTTTTGCGGGGATATCCGCCTTGTTGCGGCAGAAATCAATCATGCGGTATTTTCGCTTATGCCCGCCGCCGATGAAGCGCGCCGTGATCCGTCCGTAACAGTTGCGTCCGCCCGTTCTTTTAATTGGCTTTAAAAGGCTTTTGACAGGTTCGCTGGAGGTGATCTCAGCAAAATCGGAGACGCTCTGAAATCTTCTGCCGGGTGATGTCGGTTTGTATTTGATAATTCCCATAGCTTAATCCTTAACTCGTTCTATACGCCTTCGGCGACTTCAATGCGGCTGCCTTCGGCTAAAGTCACAATCGCTTTTTTCCAGGAACTCTTCTGCCCCATGACCTTTCCCATTCTTTTCTTTTTGCCCAGAACATGAAAGACGTGGACATCCGTAACCTTTACCTTAAACAATTTTTCCACCGCGTGGCCGATCTCGACTTTGTTGGCCTTTCGATCGACTTCAAAGTGGTATTTATTACCCGTTTCGCGGTCAACGTTGCTCTTTTCCGTAAGAAGTATTTTTTTTATAATTTTATGCATTTCCATTATGACAGCAATGCCCCCTCGATCTTTTTTATAGAGGGTTCAAGAAGGACCAGATGTTCATATTTCAAAAGGTCATAAACATTGATGCCTTCCGACCGAATCATTTTCACACTTTTGATGTTTCGCGACGATTTCATCAGCATGAGATTGTCCTGATCCACGATAAAAAGCGCTTTTTTCAAACCGAAAAGCTCCACGACTTTCTGAAAAGCTTTGGTGCTGATCTTTTCCATCGGGAAATCCCGGAGAATCGTCATTTTTTCTTCTTTAACTTTCATGCTCAACGCGGAAATCAGAGCATTTTTGCGGACTTTTTTTGGGACGCTGTATGAATAATCACGCGGCTGAGGCCCGAAAACAATGCCACCCCCCCGCCAGATCGGTGAACGCGACGTTCCGGATCGGGCGCGGCCGGTGCCTTTTTGACGCCAGGGCTTCTTGCCGCCGCCTCTCACGTCACTTCTTCCCTTGGTTGCGGATGTTCCCGACCGGCGCGACGCCAGTTGCATCTTGACAACATCATGAATCGTTGCTTCGTTGACCTCCGCGCCAAAGACCGCGTCATTCAACTCAACCTGGGCAACCTTCTTCTTTTCAATATCAAAAACATCTGCGAGAGCCATGCTTATTACTCCACGAATTTACGCACTTTTTTTCCTGGCCTGCCTGATGATGACATAGCCGTTTTTTGAGCCGGGAATGGAACCTTTCAACAACAATACATTTCTATCGGGACGCACTTGCCAGATCTGAAGATTTTGAATGGTTTTACGCACATCGCCCATCTGNNACATAGCCGCCCGCCTGAAAAATATCCGAAGCGATTTCCTGACCGATTTCGTGTTGTCCCGCTTCGGCGGGAAATTCCTTCAGCACGCGGAAGAAACCCTTATTCGCCTTGTTCAGATGCCCCTGAAGCGGTTTGGTCACATTCTTTTGCTTCACGCGGCCGTATCCGATCTGAATGGCGTCATAACCATCCTTCTCTTTGGTCTTCACCTGAATGACGACCGACGGTTCGACTTCAATGGCCGTCACACCGACCGCAGCGCCGTCCTCGGCAAACACCTGCGTCATCCCTAATTTTTTTCCAAGAATTCCCTTGTTCATCATCATCCAACTTTTATATAAATAAAGCCACGAACTTCAACACTTCGGAAAATGGCCGATGAGGGGCCGCTTTCCACCGCCTTTATTTCAGGCCTACGCTTTTATCTCGACATCCACTCCCGCCGATAGATCCAGCTTCATCAACGCATCTACCGTGGCTTGCGTCGGCTCTACAATATCAATCAATCTTTTATGGGTGCGAATTTCGAACTGCTCCCGTGATTTCTTATCCACGTGCGGAGAACGATTGACGCAGTATTTATTGATTTCCGTAGGAAGAGGTATGGGACCGGCGACGCGCGCGCCGGTCCTTTTTGCAGTCTCTACAATTTCTTCAACAGAACGATCCAGCAGTTTGTAATCGTAAGCTTTGAGACGAATTCTTATCTTTTGTTCTTTCATTGATCGGATAACCTACCGTTTCTATGCGATAACCTTGCTTACGACACCCGCGCCTACGGTTCTGCCGCCTTCGCGAATAGCGAATCTCAGCTGCTCTTCCATGGCAATGGGCATGATGAGTTCAACCGTCATTTTGACATTATCACCGGGCATCACCATCTCCACGCCTTCGGGCAGCGTCGCAACACCCGTCACGTCCGTTGTCCGGAAATAAAACTGCGGACGGTAACCGGAGAAGAACGGTGTATGACGGCCGCCTTCTTCCTTGGTCAGAACGTAAACAGCCGCTTCAAATTTGGTATGGGGAGTGATCGATGCGGGCTTGGCGACAACCTGTCCTCTTTCGACTTCTTCACGCTTGATGCCGCGAAGCAGCAAACCGACGTCATCACCGGCCCGGCCTTCATCCAGGGTTTTGCGGAACATTTCCACGCCCGTGACAACTGTTTTGATGGTGGGGCGAATTCCAATAATTTCAACTTCTTCGCCAACTTTAACAATACCGCGATCCACACGGCCCGTCACAACCGTTCCGCGGCCGGAAATGGTGAAAACGTCACCCACGGGCATCAGGAAAGGTTTCTCGATGTCGCGTTTCGGTTCGGGAATGTAAGCATCAACGGCATCCATCAATTCCGAAATGCATTTTACATCGGGAGAATTGATATCTTCGGCTTCCAATGCTTTCAGGGCTGATCCACGGATGATGGGAATATCGTCACCGGGGAATTCATACTGCGTTAAGAGCTCTCTTAATTCGAGTTCGACAAGGTCCAACAATTCGGGATCATCAACCAGATCCACTTTATTGAGGAAAACGACAACGTAAGGAACCTGCACCTGACGGGCAAGGAGGATGTGCTCGCGGGTCTGAGGCATGGGACCATCGGAGGCGGCTACAACCAGAATCGTGCCATCCATATGAGCGGCGCCGGAAATCATGTTTTTGATATAATCGGCGTGGCCGGGGCAGTCCACGTGAGCGTAATGTCTTTTATCCGTCTCGTATTCCACGTGGCAAATGTTGATGGTAACCCCCCGCTCTTTTTCTTCCGGAGCGTTATCGATGGAATCAAAGGCCCGGAATTCCGCCAAACCCTTCTTCGCCAGATATTTGGTAATAGCGGCTGTTAGCGTGGTCTTTCCGTGATCCACGTGACCAATGGTTCCTATATTTAAATGCGGCTTAGTCCTTTCAAATTTTTTCTTTGCCATCTCACCTTTCCTCCTTAACTTTGAATGGTTGTTTTCCTTGTCGTTTCATCGTTATTGCTTTTAAAATTTATAATGCGCAAAAGCCTTGTTGGCCTCCGCCATTTTATGCACCGCTTCTCTTTTCTTGATGGCGCCGCCGCGGTTGTTCGCCGCGTCGATCAATTCAGCCGCCAGTTTTTCACGCATGGTCTTTTCGGTTCGCTCCTGCGCATTGGCAATCAGCCAGCGGATCGCCAGAGCCGTGCGCCTGGCGGGCACAACCTCCGTCGGAACCTGATACGTGGAACCGCCCACCCGCCGTGATTTCACTTCAATGACCGGTTTGACGTTATTAACGGCCTTTTCAAAAAACTCTACCGGCTGCTCCTTGACTCGCTTTTCAATGATGTCGAAAGCACCGTATAAAATGCTCTCCGCAACGCTCTTCTTGCCTCTTTTGAGCAAAGAGTTTACGAATTTGGCAACCAGTTTGTTGTTATATTTGGGATCCGGTAAAATATCCCTTTTCTCAATTTCGCGTCTTCTAGGCATTTTCCTGTCCTTTGTCTAACTGGGCTTTTTAGCGCCGTATTTTGATCGACTCTGCTTGCGGTCCGCGACGCCGACGGCATCCAGAGTGCCCCTGACGATATGATAACGGACGCCGGGCAAATCCTTCACTCTTCCGCCGCGAACCAGCACGACCGAGTGTTCCTGCAGGTTGTGGCCGATGCCGGGAATATACGAGGATACTTCATAGCCGCTCGTCAAACGAACTCTGGCTACTTTGCGCAGGGCCGAATTCGGCTTCTTGGGCGTTGTCGTATAAACTCTCACGCACACACCGCGTCGCTGCGGCGAACCGGCAAGCGCCGGAGCATTGGTTTTTCTTTTAATTTGGGTTCTGCCTTTGCGAACCAGTTGACTAATTGTCGGCATTTTTCCTCCCGAACGTTTTGCTTCGTTTTTGCGGGTAGCAGCAAATCTGTGGTGACTATCAATTCAAGCTGCTTCTGTCAAGCAATTTCTACTTTTTTTCATTTATTCTGCAATCGCTTCCGCTTCCTCGTCTTCCACTTTAATCCCCAGCTTACGATACATCACCAGGCCGGTGCCTGCCGGGATTAAACGTCCCATAATGACGTTTTCTTTAAGGCCTCGCAGGTAGTCTGTCTTACCGGACAGCGACGCTTCCGTCAGCACCCGGGTGGTCTCCTGGAAGGAGGCTGCCGATATAAAGCTCTGGGTGGAAAGCGATGCTTTGGTGATTCCCAACAGCAGGGGATCGCCAATGGCCGGCTGCCCTCCCTGAGCCATTACTTTATCATTTTCTTCCTGGAATCGGTATCGCTCAACCTGTTCATCGGCAATAAACGCGGTATCACCCGGATCGGTTATCCGAACGCGACGCAACATCTGGCGGACAATAACTTCCATATGCTTATCATTAATCTTCACGCCCTGCAAACGATAAACTTCCTGAACTTCATCGACCAGGTAGCGGGCCAGTTCTTTTTCACCCTTAATAGCCAGGAGGTCATGGGGATTGTTGACGCCGTCCATCAGGGCGTCGCCGGGCGTCACCCGATCTCCCTCCTGTACGCTGATATGCTTGCCTTTGGGGATCAGATACTCTTTTTCTTCACCCACTTCAGGCGTCACGAGGATTTTTCGCTTGCCCTTGGCATCTTTTCCAAAAGAAACCACGCCGTCAATTTCGCTGATGACGGCAAAATCTTTGGGTTTGCGCGCCTCAAACAGCTCGGCAACTCTCGGCAAACCCCCTGTAATATCTTTCGTTTTTGTTGTTTCGCGGGGAATCTTCGCCAGAATATCGCCCGCCCGCACCTGATCGCCTTCGGAGACAACGATATTGACGCCTACCGACAGGAAATAACGGGCTGCTGAATTGGTGCTTACCAGCTTGGCGGTTTTTCCCTTGCTGTCTTTAATGGAAACGCGAGGCCGGAAATCGCCGCTTTTAAATTCGACAATAACTTTTCGGGACAGGCCGGTGACTTCATCCACCTGCTCCTGCATGGTCTTTCCTTCAAGGATATCGCCGTATTTAATAGTACCATCCACTTCCGCCAGAATCGGGATGGAGAAAGGATCCCACTCGGCAATCAGCTGGCCGCGTTTTACGGAGCTGTTGTCGCTGACTTTGAGATGAGCGCCGTAGGGCACGGTATATTTACCGCGGCTTCGGTTCTGCTCATCAAGAACATGAACCTCACCATGGCGATTCATGACCACATAATCATTTTCCCGTGTTTTTACCGTATTCAAATTAATGAATTTTACCAAGCCGTCATGGCGCGCTTCCAGCGTGGAATGCTCGTCGAACTTTGCCGTACCGCCGATGTGGAACGTTCTCATGGTCAACTGGGTGCCGGGTTCGCCGATGGACTGGGCGGCAACGATNNGGGCCACACGGCCCAAAACCCGTTCACCGGCGGTTTCAATGATTTCGCCGCCTTCCATCAGAGCGGACACATAAAGCCCGTCAACGGTTTCGCAGTCCTGTTCGGTAATGATGCAGTCCTGCGCCACATCCACCAGGCGGCGTGTCAGATAACCGGAATTGGCCGTTTTCAAGGCCGTATCCGCCAAACCCTTGCGGGCGCCGTGCGTGGAAATGAAATACTGCAGAACCGTCAGACCTTCACGGAAGTTGGCCGTAATCGGCGTTTCAATAATTTCACCGGAGGGCTTGGCCATCAGGCCGCGCATTCCGGCCAGCTGCCTCAGCTGCTGCCCCGAACCGCGGGCGCCGGAATCGGCCATCATGTAAATCGGGTTAAAACTTTCAATTCTGCGCTTCTTGCCGTCGGAGCCAGCCACTTCTTCCGTGCTGATGCCGGTTAACATTTCCGAGGCAATTTTTTCGGTCGCCTGCGCCCAGATGTCGATCACTTTATTGTAGCGCTCACCGTCGGTGATCAGACCGTCCATGTATTGTTTCTGAATTTTCAGCACGTCCTTGTCCGCCTGGGCCACAATGCTTTTCTTGTTTTCGGGAATAATCATATTCCCCACGGCAAACGACAGGCCGGAGATCGTGGCATATTTAAATCCCAGATCCTTAAGCCGGTCGGCCAGCAGAACGGTGGTCTTATCGCCGCAGAGACGATAGCAATAGTCTATCAGGTTCGCCAACTCCTTCTTATTCATCAACTTGTTGATCACATCGAAGCCGATTTCTTCAGGAATGATTTCGTAAAGAATGATGCGTCCGGCGGTGGTTTCCTTCAATTCGGAATCCATCCGCACTTTAATCCGCGCATGCAGATCAATCGCACCCGCATCAATGGCCGAGCGCACCTCTTCCGGACCGGAAAAAATCATGCCCTCGCCCTTCACATTTTTCTTGGCGCGGGTCATATAATAAATGCCCAGAACGATATCCTGACTGGGAATGATGATGGGTTTGCCGTTGGCCGGAGAAAGAATATTGTTTGTGGACATCATCAGCACGCGCGCTTCCGTTTGCGCTTCGATGGACAGCGGCACATGCACGGCCATCTGGTCGCCGTCAAAGTCGGCGTTAAAGGCGGTGCAAACGAGCGGATGCAGGCGGATTGCTTTTCCTTCAATCAACACCGGCTCAAAGGCCTGCATGCCCAGGCGGTGCAGCGTCGGCGCGCGGTTCAGCATCACCGGGTATTCACGCACCACTTCATCCACGGCATCCCATACTTCAGCCGTTTCTCTTTCCACCATTTTCTTGGCGCTCTTCACCGTCGTCACATAGCCTTTTTCCAGCAGGCGGTTATAGACAAAGGGTTTGAAAAGTTCGAGCGCCATCTTTTTGGGCAGACCGCACTGGTGCAGCCTTAAATCCGGTCCGACGGTAATGACGGAGCGGCCGGAATAATCCACGCGCTTGCCCAGCAGGTTCTGACGAAAACGTCCCTGCTTGCCTTTGAGCATGTCGGAAAGCGATCTGAGCGGCCGTTTGTTGGTTCCCGTAATCGCCCGTCCCCGGCGGCCGTTGTCAAACAGGACGTCCACCGCCTCCTGCAGCATGCGCTTTTCGTTGCGGATAATAATCTCCGGCGCGTTGAGTTCCTGCAGGCGCTTCAAACGGTTGTTCCGGTTAATGACGCGGCGATACAGGTCGTTGAGATCCGATGTCGCAAAGCGTCCGCCGTCCAGCGGCACCAGAGGGCGCAGATCAGGCGGGATGACCGGCAGGACGGTTAAAACCATCCATTCCGGCTTGTTGCCGGACTTGCGCAGCGCTTCAACCACTTTGAGCCGTTTAACGATTTTTTTCTTTTTGGTGTCGGAAATGGACGTCACCACTTCCGCCCGGAGTTCTTCGTAGAGCTTTTCCAGATCGATTTCTTCCAGAAGCTGCCTTACGGCTTCCGCGCCGATTCCCGAAACAAATCCGTTTTCTCCGTATTGTTCTTTCGCTTCTATGTATTCTTCATCCGTGAGCAGTTCTTTCTTCTTCAGCGGCGTGTCCTTCGGATCCAGGACGATCCAGGATTCAAAGTAGAGCACTTTTTCCAGTTCCTTGAGCGTCAGATCCATGACGTTGCCGATGCGGCTGGGCAGGCTTTTTAAAAACCAGATATGCGCAACCGGCGTCGCCAGGGTAATGTGGCCCATTCGCTCGCGGCGCACCTTGGATTGAATCACTTCGACGCCGCACTTTTCACAGACGACGCCGCGGTGCTTCATCCTTTTGTAGCGTCCGCAAAGACATTCATAATCCTTTACCGGCCCGAATATTTTGGCGCAGAAAAGGCCGTCGCGCTCCGGTTTGAATGTCCGGTAATTGATCGTCTCCGGCTTTTTGACTTCGCCGTTGGACCAGGAAAGTATCTTTTCCGGCGAGGCGATCGAAATCTTCATGGCATTGAAACGAATCGGATTTTTGGGTTTTTCAAAATAACTGAAAACGTCTTCCACGGATTATTCTCCTGTACTCTTAAAACGTAAGTGAAATCGGNNTCGTCGGATTTGACCGTCAGAAATTCCTGCAGGGTATAGGAAGCGCCGTAGGCTTCCATGGCCCACACTTCCATTTCTCCCAGCCGCTGACCGCCGAATTGCGCTTTGCCCCCCAAAGGCTGCTGGGTGACCAGCGAATAGGGCCCGATGGAACGGGCATGAATTTTATTATCGACCAGGTGGTGCAGCTTCAGCATGTAAATGATGCCGACCGTCACTTCCTGATCAAACGGTTCACCGGTCCGGCCGTCGAACAAGACCGCCTGGCCCGTTTCCGGCAATCCCGCCGTATCCAGGAGCTTGCGAATCTGCGCCTCGGGGCAGCCGTCAAACACGGGGCTGGCCACCAGCATGCCTTTTTTCAGGCGGCCGACAAATCGTTTGACGTCTTCCGAAGACGCTTTTTCCAGAAAATCATCAAACTCCGGAGAGGAATAGGTTTTTTTCAAATCGCTTTTGATCGCGTTGAGATTGCCGTTTTTCTCCAGGAGTTCATTTAAGCCTTCACCAATGGATTTCGCCGCCCAGCCTAAATGGGTTTCCAGAATCTGGCCGACGTTCATCCGGGACGGAACCCCGAGCGGATTGAGAATGATGTCCACCGTGGAGCCGTCCGCAAAATACGGCATGTCTTCTTCCGGAAGAATTCTGGATAAAACACCTTTGTTGCCGTGACGGCCCGCCATTTTATCCCCCACGGACAATTTCCTTTTAATGGCGACGTAAACTTTCACCATTTTAATGACGCCGGGCGGCAGCTCGTCGCTGGCTTTAATTTTATCCAGTTTTTCCTCAAAATGCGCTTTAACGAAATCGATTTTTCTTTCCATGGCGGCGAGCAGGTTCGTCAATTTTTCTTCCGAGCCGTCATTTTCAGCAAGGGTAATATCCTTCCAATAGGTAAAAGGAATATCCAACCACGTTTCTTTAGTGATCTTGTCGCCTTTTTTCAAAAGCGTCTTCTTTTTCACATCGACAATTTTGCCCGCCGACGTTTTGCCAACCACCAGCTTGGCGATATCCTTCTTGATGGATTCCGCCAGAATGCGGATTTCATCATCGCGATCCTTCGTCAGTTTTTCAATCGCATCTTCTTCAATCGCCTGTGAACGCAGATCTTTGTCGGCGCCTTTGCGCGTAAAAACCTTGGCGTCAATCACAGTGCCTTCCACCCCGGGCGGAACGCGCAAAGAGGTGTCCCGCACATCGCTTGCTTTTTCGCCGAAAATCGCCCGAAGAAGTTTTTCTTCGGCGGACAACTGCGTCTCCCCCTTGGGCGTGATCTTGCCGACCAGGATGTCCCCCGGCTTCACGGATACGCCGATGCGGATAATGCCGCTTTCGTCCAGATTCCGGAGCGCTTCCTCGCCGACGTTGGGAATGTCGCGCGTGATTTCTTCCTTGCCCAGCTTGGTGTCGCGGGCCATGGTTTCAAATTCTTCAATATGAATCGAGGTATAAATATCCTCTTTAACGATTCTTTCGCTGACAAGAATCGAGTCTTCATAGTTGTAGCCGCCCCAGGACATGAACGCCACCATCACGTTTCGCCCCAGCGCCAGTTCGCCGTTATCCGTCGCCGGACCATCGGCCAGGATATCCCGCTTCCGGACGCGATCCCCGACGGTAATAATCGGTTTCTGGTTAAAGCAGGTGTCCTGATTGGAACGCTGGTATTTGGACAAGGTATAGATATCCACGCCCGTATCCAGGCCGTCTTCTTCCGGCTTGTCGGCGCGAACCACGATGCGCGACGCATCGACGCTTTCGACGACACCGGAACGTTTGGACACCACAACGGCGCCGGAATCGCGGGCCACAATGGCTTCCATTCCCGTGCCGACCACCGGCACTTCGGGACACATGAGCGGCACGGCCTGGCGCTGCATGTTGGACCCCATGAGCGCGCGGTTGGCATCGTCATGCTCCAGAAACGGAATCAGGGCCGCGGCCACCGAAACGAGCTGGTTGGGGGCAACGTCCATCAGTTTGATGTCTTCCGGCATGGCCGAGACGAAGTCGCCGCCTTTTCGGACCGAAATCAGTTCTTCTTCAAATTTCCCTTTTTTATCAAGCGGCCGGTCGGCCGGCGCAATCATTTCATTTTCTTCTTCGATGGCCGTCATGTATTTCACGTCTTCCAGCACCCTGCCGTTTTCCACAAGACGGTAAGGCGTCTCAATGAAGCCGAACTCATTGACGCGGGCGTAAGTGGAAAGCGACACAATCAAGCCGATATTCGGACCTTCCGGCGTTTCGACCGGACAGATGCGCCCGTAATGCGTTGAATGAACGTCGCGGACTTCAAAACCCGCGCGCTCGCGCGTCAAACCGCCGGGTCCGAGCGCGGACAATCTGCGTTTGTGTGTGATTTCGGACAGCGGATTGGTCTGGTCCATAAACTGGGACAACTGGCTGGAACCGAAAAATTCGTTCACCACCGCCGACACCGGTTTGGCGTTGATCAGGTCGTGCGGCATCATGGTTTCGATGTCCTGCAGACTCATTTTTTCCTTGATCGCCCGCTCCATTCGCACCAGGCCGATGCGGTACTGATTTTCGATGAGTTCGCCCACCGAACGCACGCGGCGGTTCCCCAGATGATCGATATCGTCCACGCTGCATTCGCCCGCGCCGTTTTTCAAATCGATCAGGTATTTGACGGACGCCAGAATATCTTCGTTGCGCAGGACGGTCAAATCGGTCGGAACATTCAACCGCAGCTTATAGTTCATCTTCGCGCGGCCGACATCCGATAAATCGTAAGTTTCCAGTTCAAAAAAGAGGCTGTTGAAAAACTTCGCCGCCGTCTCCGGTGTGGGAGGATTGCTGGGACGCAAACGGCGATAGATTTCCATGATCGCATCTTCCGCGGTATCGATACGATCCATCAACAAGGTATCACGAATAGAGGCGTTGTCGAGGTCTTCATCAATATGGATGAATTTCAATTCCTTGACGCCCTTCTCCTGCGCAATCTCGAGTCCGTTGAACGGCAACTCTTCATTGCACCGGAAAAGAATCTCTCCCGTCTGAGGATCATGGACATCCGACGAAAGAATTTTTCCGGTCAAATCAGCCTCTTTAATCGCCACGCGCCTGACCCCGGCATCCATGACCTTCTTAAGCAGCGGCTTGGTGAGTTTGCGCCCTTTTTTAACAATCACTTCATCGCTTTTGGGATCCTTAATGTCTTCCGGCGCCTTCTGGCCGGACAGGGATTCGTCAACCGAGAAATAAATTTTTTCGCCTTCGAGCGTGATTTTTTCAATATGGTAAAAATAGTTCAGGATGAATTCCGTCGAATTGCCCATGGCTTTGAGCAGAATGGTCACCGGCATTTTCCGGCGGCGGTCGATTCTCACATAAAGCAAATCCTTGGAATCGCACTCCAGGTCCAGCCAGGAGCCCCGAATGGGAATGACTCTTGCCGAGTAAATCAGTTTGCCGGAAGCGACGGTTTTCCCTTTATCATGGTCGAAAAAGATACCGGGCGAGCGGTGCAGCTGGCTGACAATCACGCGCTCCGATCCGTTGACGATAAACGTGCCGTTTTCCGTCATGAGCGGGATTTCACCGAAGTAAATTTCCTGTTCCTTGATGTCGCGGATCGGTTTGGTCTCCGCCGTTTCCCGGTTCATTTTACCGTCGGCGAGCCGGTCGGTATCGAACACCACCAACCGGACCACGATTTTCAAAGGAGCGGCGTAGGTCATCCCCTTCTGAATGCACTCCTTCATATCATACCGGACATCGCCAATTTTATAGCTGACAAATTCCAGAGAGCATTTCCCGCTGAAGTCCGAAATGGGGAAAACGCTCTTAAAAGCGCCCTGCAAGCCGATGTTACGCCTCTTGGCCAGAGGCACATCGGCCTGCAGGAACTTTTCGTAAGATCGTGTCTGGATCTCAATCAGATTGGGGATATCCTGTATTTTCTTTACACGACCAAAATTTTTTCTAAAGTCACCCATAGTATCCTTAATAAAATGGTTTAGTGGAGATTAGGTTATTTAATCTCGACAGTTCCGCCCACTTCTTCAATTTTCTTTTTGATTTCAGCTGCTTCGTCTTTGGAAACGCCTTCTTTAATCGCCTTGGGCACGCCTTCCACCAGATCTTTGGCTTCTTTCAGGCCCAGTCCGGTAATCGCGCGAACCACTTTAATGACCTGAATCTTTTCAGCGCCAAAACCGGTGAGGGTGGGAGTGAACTCCGTCTGCTCTTCGGCGGCGGCGGCAGGCGCTGCGCCCGGAGCCGCAACAGCGGCCATCATCGGAGCGGCGGCGGACACGCCGAATTTTTCTTCCAGGTCCTTCACCAGTTGGGAAAGCTCCAGCACGGTCATATTTTCAATAAATTTGATAACATCTTCTTTTGTTATTTGATCAGCCATTTTTCTATTCCTCTTTCGTATGGTTTTAGTTTAAAGTTTTTTTCTTCTCGCTATAGGCATTGAGCACTTGCACCAAGCTTCTCGGAACCGCGCTCAAAACGGTGACCAGCGACGTCGGCACTGCCGCCATCACGGAAACCAGTTTCCCCAGCAGAACCTCCCGGCTGGGTAATTCGGCCAAAGCGATAAGCTCCGGCTTGGAAAGCAGCTTGCCGTCCAGCACGCCGATTTTGATTTCCAGCTCAGGATTCTTCTTGGCAAATTCCATCAGCGCTTTCGTCGGCGCCACAGGGTCTTTATAGCTCAAGACAACGGCGATGGGATATTTAAAATGGTCCGCCAAAACGGAAAACCCCGTGTCCCTCGAGGCAATGCCCAACAGCGTGTTTTTGACGACTTTTAATTCCGCATCATTCTTGCGCAACGCGTTTCTCAAAGCTTCCATTTTCTCAACGTTCATGGCGTTGAAACCGGTCAAAACACCCAAGTTGGCCTTTTTGAGTTTTTCCTGAAGCTCGGATACAATTTGTTCTTTCGTTCTCCGATCCAATATGTCAGCCTCCTTTCAAAATTATTTTTACCTGAGGCCGAAGACTCTAGCCACACCCGGAATGGAAAACGGTTGATCCTTCATGCCGGATCCCCGTTTCCCGGAAAAATGATTGCCTCGAAACATCGAGTATTTTTTACTCTACGCGTCTCGGCAGGCCTGCTTCCGTTTAAACTTCCGTACCTGCTGTCTTCGACCTTTTTAAAACTTTCACTCACGCGCGAAAGATGCTTTATGGATAAGCGTCCTTCGCGTATTCGACTTCATGATTTCAGCCGGCGCTCTTCAGGTCCAGCGGATCGATTCTCACCCCCGCGCCCATGGTGCTGGATATCGAAATGCTCTTGATATACGTCCCCTTGCTGGATGCGGGTTTCAATTTGATAATCGTTTCCAGAAGCGCATTGACGTTTTCGTAAAGTTTTTCAGCGCCGAAGGAAACTTTGCCCACCGGTGAATGCACGATGCCGGCTTTTTCCACGCGGAATTCCACTTTACCGGCCTTCAGCTCCCTGACCGCATTGGCAATATCAAACGTGACCGTCCCCACTTTAGGATTGGGCATCAAACCGCGCGGGCCCAGGATCTTCGCAATCTTGCCCACGGCTCCCATCATATCCGGCGTGGCGATCACACGGTCAAATTCCAGCCAGCCGCCTTTGATCTTTTCAATGATTTCATCATTGCCGACCAAATCCGCCCCGGCATCCAGGGCTTCTTTTTCTTTATCGCCCTTGGCAAAAACCAGCACGCGAACGGTTTTACCCAGACCGTTGGGAAGGACGACACTGCCCCGAACCATTTGATCGGCATGGGCCGGATTGACGCCTAAACGGACCGCGGCATCCACCGTCTCGTCAAATTTAACCCCCGCCATCGATACAATCATTTCCGTAGCCTCTTTCAGCGTATAACGCTTGGTCGGCTCAACCTTTTGCTTTGCCGCGATGATGCGCTTGCCTCGTCTTAACATGATAAAACCTCGCCTTGATTAACCTGCTATTTCTATTCCCATTGACCTTGCCGTACCGGCAATAATCTTGACTGCGCCTTCCATATCGACGGCGTTCAAATCATTGAATTTCAATGTCGCAATCTCCTGAACCTGCTTGGCCGTAACGGTCCCCACTTTTTCCCTTTTGGGATCCGCGGCGCCCTTGGCAACCTTGGCCGCCTGTTTGAGCAGCACGGAAGCCGGCGGCGTTTTGGTGATAAACGTAAAGGAGCGGTCCGCGTAAACCGTAATCACCACCGGAACAATCATGCCTTCCTGGCTTTGCGTCATCGCGTTGTAAGCCTTGCAAAACTCCATGATATTGACGCCATGCTGGCCGAGCGCCGGTCCGATCGGGGGCGACGGGGTCGCCTTTCCCGCCTTAATCTGTAATTTAATATTCGCAATAATTTTTTTTGCCATAACCATCACCTGATCTTAAATTTTTTTAGGCCTTAACCCTGCGCCTCGAAATCAATCATCCCTTATTGTCCCTGCGTAACCTGGATGAAATCCAGCTCCACCGGCGTCGGACGGCCGAAGATACTGACAATCACCCTCAGCTTGCTTTTTTCCGGCCGGACTTCATCGATGACCCCGTCAAAGTTGGTGAACGGGCCGTCAATAATTTTAACATGATCGCCGACGTCAAACTTGAATTTGGGTTTCGGTTTCAGCGTCCCTTCGTCGATTCTGACCTTCAGGTTCTCAACGTCTTTATCCGGAATGGGAGAGGGCTTATCCTTGCTGCCGATAAAACCGGTTACTTTGGGCGTATTTTTGACGATATGCCAGTTTTCATCGCTCATCTCCATCCGCACCAGAATATAACCCGGAAAAAATTTGCGTTTGGATGTTTTCTTCTCTCCCGAAATCAACTCCACAACATCTTCTTCAGGAATCAGAATGTCTGAAAAATAGGCCTGTGCGCCGGCCAGTTCAATTCTTTCCTGAAGGCTCAGTTTGACCTTATTCTCAAATCCCGAATAAGTATGTACGACGTACCATTTAAAAGCCATGAAGTTAACCTAAAATGATTTTGACTAATTTTGCGAGAATCAGGTCAATAATGCCCAGATAAAGGGCCATGACCGCAACAATCACCATCACCACCCCGGTGGAAGCCAGCGTTTGCTTCCGGGTCGGCCAGGTGACCTTTTTCAACTCCGCCTTTGCCTGCGTGAGAAACTGTACCGCCTTATCCATCAAGAACTTGATTTTTTCCATATCGTCGGCCTTTTTTTCGGGAAAAACTGGCAGGCCAGGAGGGACTTGAACCCCCAGCATCCGGATTTGGAGTCCGGCGCTCTATCCATTAGAGCTACTGGCCTGTCTTAAATTTAACTACTTCGTTTCCCTGTGAAGTTTATGTCCACGGCAAAACTTGCAATATTTTTTCATTTCCAGGCGGTTTTGCATGGTGCGCTTGTTTTTTGTCGTCGTATAGTTTCTCTGCTTACATTCCGTACAAGCTAAAATGATATTATTTCTCATAACTCTCCTTAACTGGAGCCCACGACCAGGATTGAACTGGTGACCTCATCCTTACCAAGGATGTGCTCTACCGACTGAGCTACGTGGGCACAACTTTTAAACGTTTCAATCAGCGCTCAAATAAATATTAATCTGGAGCGGGAAACGGGATTCGAACCCGCGACCCTCAGCTTGGAAGGCTGACGCTCTAGCCCCTGAGCTACTCCCGCTTATTTATAAAAACTGGTGGAGGGGGGAGGATTCGAACCTCCGTAGGCTCCGCCGGCAGATTTACAGTCTGCTCCCTTTGGCCGCTCGGGAACCCCTCCAAAATAATTCTCAACTGGAGCTGGCGATGGGACTCGAACCCGCAACCTGCTGATTACAAATCAGCTGCTCTACCGATTGAGCTACGCCAGCGAACCGCATAAATTCATTATACTTTCATACGAATTACCGGTTATTTTAAACGCAAAGAAACGACGACACTGCTTCGTGCGAATTGAGGACATTAATTTTTATGCTTGTTTTTGTCAAGTAAATTTTTAAATTATTTAGAAAAACATGGAGCAGGACAGCAAAAGAGAAACTAATCCTTATCGCTGAAATAATCCGCGGAGAAAATATAGATTTCCGTTTCCTTGTCTTTCCAGGCCTTGTGAGGCAACCCGGCTTTAAAACAGGTCTCTTTCAGAAAGGTTTCCCTGTCCCATCCGTATTCCGTTGCCACCTGCGGCAGAAGCAGCCCGGAGTTATATCCCCGGACAATGTACAGACCATGCTTCCCAACTTCTATCTCTTCAATATTTTTAACCTTTTGCAGAGGGCTTAACACGGATATTTCCAGGCTCAAATCACGGATTTCTTCACCCTTGACGGAAGGAAAGCGCGGATCATGAAAAGCCGCGGCCACAGCCATCTCCTGGACGGTCTCTCCAAGAGGTTTGACGGCCTTGATATAGCCGATACAGCCACGCAGGTGTCCCCGCTTCTTTAAGGTGACAAAAGCGCCTCTTTTTTCCTTCAGGACGGGAATATCCGCCGGCAATTTTGGTAATTCCCTGTTCCCGGCTTTCGCGATAACCGCTCTTTTGGCGATTTCCAGAAGCGTCGTTTTTTCCTGATCTGTTAATTCCATAATCATCCTCACATTTTTTCAATGATACAAAACGGCCGACATGTAACCCACCACGGAATGTTTATCCCCCGTTACATCCCCGGAATTGGCATATTTCAGAATGAGCGAACGACCGGCGCCAAGTTTTTGCGCGGCCAGCATCGCCACCGCCATCGGCCCTCCCCCGCAGGCCTCGGCTTGGTCATGCGCCAGATTCTTCAAAAGCCCTTCAACATCGTAATCCTGAATATGCTGAAGCACAACGCCATCCAGCCGGGTTGCTTCCCGATAAGGATGAAAATGAGACAGATCACTGCTGGCAACAATTAATATCCGGTGTTTGCGGGCCGCCTGACTGACAACATCCGCCAGTTCCCGGCAGGTCGCTTCATTTTGATCCCCCATCACCAGAGGGACCAAGAAGAAATTCCCCAGGGCAACCTGCAGAAAAGGAAGCTGAATCTCCAGAGCATGTTCTTTGGCATGGGCGTCGGGGAAGTCCCTGATGATCGTGCTGTGATGCTTCATCTCGCAAGCCAGATTTTCATCAACGGGAACCCGGCCAAGAGGCGTTTCATAAGCGCCCCGGCTGTATATCGACACGCCCCGGAAAGCAACCCTGTGACTGGGCCCGATCAGAATCACGGCATCGTATTTTTTGCCCCGGATCAGCTTATAGGCATGCGCCGCCACCTGGCCGGAATACAGGTAACCGGCATGGGGTGCGATTAAGCCGGCAATCTCGCCCGGAAGCTCCCGGTCGGGGACATTCTGGAAATACCGGTTGATGTCGCCCTGCAAGGTGAAAGGGTCTCCCGGATACCAGGAACCGGCAATAACAGATTTTCGTAACGATTCCATGCGCCTGTCTCTATTTTAAACGCCAGATGGTTCCCTGAGGACCATCTGAAACCTCAACACCCAGCCCGGCCAACTGATTTCTCAGCGCATCCGCTTCCTGCCAGCGGCCCGCTTTTCTGGCTGCCTCTCTTTTTTGAATAAGCTCTTCAGTATCATGATGATGGATTGGCGTCCCGAAATCCATGATCTCCAGTATTTCATTTATTTTTTCAAGTGCCTTAACTATTTTTCGGGCATCCGTCCGGCTTATTTTTCTCTCGGTAAGCGCTGCGTTGACCGCGCCGATAAAATTAAAAAAAACAGCCAGAGCGCCGGAGATATTGATATCGTCGTCTAAGGCCTGCTCAAAGCCGTGATGAAGATTATAGATCAACTGATCGACATCGGAAAATCCTTGAGCGGAATCATCCGCGGCGCGAAGCCGGGAAAGAAACGTGTCGATTTTTTTAACCGTGTTTTGCGCCATCTGCAGGGCCTTTTGAGAATAACTGATCGGCTTGCGGTAATTCATCCCCAGCAGAAAAAAACGGATATCCCTCCCGCTGAAACCTTTTTGCTTCAAATCGTCAATCGTGACGGCGTTATTCAATGAACGCGACATCTTTCGCCCGTCCACCAGAATCAACTCGGCGCCGATCCAGTATTTTGCGCCGCTGCGTCCCGAGGACGCCTTGTTGATCGCGACGATATTTTCGCAATGGGGAAAAGTTTCATCCGCCCCGCTGATATGGATATCGTAAGCCGCCCCCAAATACTTTTGAGAAATGGCCGCGCATTCCAAATGCCAGCCCGGCCGGATATTGCCCCATTTCGTCTTGTAATAAATGCCTCTTTTCAGCTCTCTCAGGCCGGCTCTTTTCAGGAGCGCAAAATCCGCCGGAGAGTCCTTCTCGTAGTCATCAAGATCGATGGAGCGGCCGGATCGGGTCTTGGCCAGATCGATATTGGAAAGACGGCCGTAATCGCTCAGCTTGGAGATGTCGAAATAGACGGAATGCAGCTTCTCGTAAGCGTAGCCTTTATCGACTAATTTCTCGACAATCTTGAACATCGCCTCCACATCGCCGGAGGCTTTTACATAAATATTCTCCGGACGAATATTTAAAAATCGCGCGTCGTCCAGAAAAATCTGCAAATATTTATCGGAATAGTCCGACAGGTCCATGGCCGCTTTTTCAGAGCCTTTGATGGACTTATCCGTAAAATCGACGATATCGACGACATGTTTAACCGGATACCCCTTTTGGGCCAGATACCGGCACAACAAATCAGACACCACCAGACGGCGATAATTCCCCAGGTGGGGCGCGTCATGAACGGTCGGCCCGCAGGTGCGCATCAGGACGCCATCCGACTTAAGCGGCCGGAAAAGTGTTTTTTCCCGCTTCAGCACATTGTAAAGGCTCAACGTGGCCAGTTCTTCCTTGACCGCAAATAATTCCGTGCTTAAATAGCGCTCGCCGCTGTCCGGAAAAACGACGACAATCAGGCCTTCCTCCATGTCGCGGGCCTTCTCGGCCGCCACAAACATGGCGGCGCCGGAACTCATACCCACCAGGATTCCTTCCTCGCGGGCCAGCCTGCGGGCCATCTCAAAAGCGTCTTCATCCAAAATGTTGATCTTTTCATCGAGACGCTTTTTATCAAAGATTCCGGGACGATAGGATTCTCGCATATTTTTGAGCCCCTGAATCTTATGCTGCAAATAAGGCTCGACGCCAATGATGGAAATCCGGGGATTGAGCTCTTTGAGCTTTTTGGAAATACCCATGGCCGTGCCGGATGTTCCAATCGTCGCCACAACGGCGCTGACCCGGCCCCGGGTCTGGTCCCAGATTTCCTGGGCGGTCCCGAAATAGTGGGCGGAAACATTATCGTCATTATTGTATTGATCCGTGCAGAAATATTTTTCGGGATTTTCCCTGAGCATCCGGTAGGCGACTTCAATGGCGCCGTCCGTCCCCTGCGCCGCCGGGGTAAAAATCAGCTCGGCGCCCATCGCCCGCAGAATTTTTTTCCGCTCCTCACTGGCCGCTTCCGACATCGTCAGACACAGTTTATAGCCTTTGGCCGCGGCAACCATGGCCAGTCCGATGCCGGTGTTGCCGCTGGTTGCCTCCAAAATAATTTTCTGGTGGTTTAAATCGCCCCTTTTTTCCGCCTGTTCAATCATATAAAGCGCGGTGCGGTCTTTAATGGACCCCCCTGGATTGGCGGACTCCAGCTTGGCCAGAATGGTCACCTTCTTATTCGGATTGAGCTTCGTTATCTCCACAAGCGGGGTGTTGCCGATGCGATCGATAACGCTTTTATAAAAATTCATGGTTCAATACGCCCTGTCTTTCGACCCATAAAAATCATTCCTTCGCCGAAAAAGGATTTTCGCGAGTCAAAAAAGTCATTCTGGATAAATGGCTGGTCAGCTGTCCATTTTGGGCAGAGGAATTTTTATAAACGAAACACCTTCTTCTTTCAGAACGGCTTCTTCCTGAGGCGTCGTTGTCCCCTTGATATTTCGTTTTTCTTCATCGCCGGCATGGATCTTCAGCGCGACTTCGGCAAATTTATTTCCAACATCTTCGAAGTGGTGTTCGATGTATTCATGCAAGATCCGGAGAACCTGCCCCGGAGCCATGTCCTGAGCATCTTTTTTCCCCGACATTTTTGAATCCCTGCCCATAATGGTCAGGGAAGAAGGCGCTATTTCCACCTGCGAGCTGTTGCATACGGGACAGCAAATCAGCCTCCGGGCATTCTGCTCGATCCAGGCCTGACGGTCTTTAAACCAGCCTTCGAACGTATGACCGTTTTCACATTTCACGTCGTAAATAATCATGGATCGGGCGCTTTCTTTGCTCCTGGCAATTAAAAATCAGATACGATAAAAACATGTGGACATTTCGCGATAAATTTTATAACGTGCCTGCCCGTGTCGGGATGTGGCCCAGCTTGGTAGGGCACTGCGTTCGGGACGCAGGAGTCGCGCGTTCAAATCGCGCCATCCCGACCATTTTTATCTCTTCAGCCCACCACGGAGGCCATTTTAAAGATCGGCAGGTACATGGCGATAATCATGCCGCCGACAACGCCTCCCAGGAAAACCATCATGATGGGTTCGATCAGCGCCGTCAGTCCCGCCACCGCCGCATCCACCTCCTCATCGTAGAAATCGGCAATTTTATTGAGCATGGCATCCAGAGCGCCGGTGGCCTCGCCCACCGCAATCATCTGAACAACCATCGGCGGGAAAATGTCCGTTTGAGAAAGCGGCTCGGCGATCGACTGGCCTTCACTGATGCTTTGACGCGTTTTGATTAAAGCAGCTTCAATGACCACATTGCCGGCGGTTTTGCTGACGATATTCAATCCCTCCAGAATCGGCACGCCGGAACTCATCATGGTGGACAAGGTTCGTGAAAACCGGGCGACGGCCACCTTTTTCAGCACCGGTCCGAAAATCGGCGCTTTGAGCATCGCCGAATCCATCATCCATCGTCCTTTATCCGTTTTGTAAAACTGAATAACGCCGACGATCACAGCGGCCAGGATGCCAAAAATGATCCACCAGTAACTCTGGACAAATTCGCTCATGGCCACGACCATCGCCGTTGGACCGGGAAGTTCGCCCCCCATCCCTTCAAACATTTTCTGAAAGACGGGAATGACTTTGAGCAGAAGCAGCGTAACGACGGCAATCGAAATGACCAGAACCGCTATCGGATAGGTCATGGCGCTTTTGACCTGAGCCTTCAGTTTCATCGCTTTTTCCAGATAAGTGGAAAGGCGCCCTAAGACCAGATCCAAAATGCCGCCCGCTTCACCGGCGGCAATCAGGTTGGTAAACAGGTCATCAAACACTTTCGGGTGTTTTTTCAGGGCGTCCGTCAGGCTGGTGCCGCCTTCGATATCTTCCTTGACCGTCCGGATAATTTTGGAAAAAGCTTTGTTTTGCTCCTGATCGGCCAACAAGCCCAGGCACTGAATAAGCGGCAAACCGGCGCTGATCATCGTGGCAAAAATCCGGCAGAAAACCACAACTT
Organism: Syntrophaceae bacterium; assembly: GCA_003506745.1. Classification (GTDB taxonomy): domain Bacteria; phylum Desulfobacterota; class Syntrophia; order Syntrophales; family Smithellaceae; genus UBA8904. Next base: position 5,136 of record DNYQ01000290.1, on the reverse strand, counting down.
CCTTCTCTTTCACGCCCCCTTGCAGAAAAGGAAGATATTCTTCCAGATCTTTCGGCTTTTGCCGGACCTCCATGGACTTGAAACCCTGCCGTCTCAAAAGCGCGCGCACCGCTAATTCATCAGCGGCTTCCATCTCGCCTTTTTTGGCTTCTCCCTTTTTCGTTGTTCCTTCCCAAAGGAAAACCGGCATAGTTGAGCATCCTTTCTTGTGAGGAGTAGTTGGCTTACGGGTCTATCATAAACTATCTACCATGCAGTTTCAACAAGTTAAATTAAGAAATAACAGGGTCCTCTCCGGCCTGCTTTTGCAACGGAGCATGATTTTTTTTCTCCCGGCGCTGAAGAAATATTTCATACTGGATAATGCCCGCCGCAACAGCGACATTCAACGAGTCAAAGTTTCCCGCCGTCGGAATCGTGATTAAAAAATCGCATTTCTTTTTGACCAGCGGCCGCAATCCTTTTGATTCGCTTCCCAGAACCAGGACGACCGGACCGTTGAAATTCTGCTCTCTGATGTTTTGACCGTCATGGGCGCAAGCGCCGTAAATCCAGAAACCCATATTTTTCAGGTCATCCATGGTCCGGGATAAATTCGTCACGCGGGCGACCGGCAACTGCTCGGCGCTGCCGGCAGACGCTTTCATCACCGCGGGCGTGACCGAAGCCGTCCGATCGGTCGGAATGACCACGCCGTTGGCGCCCAGACAATGAGCGGTGCGAATCAGCGATCCCAGATTTTGCGGATCGAGAATGCTGTCGAGCATCACAATAAAATCATGGGACAGATGGGGGCTGCGGTTTTTCAAGACGTCGTCCAGATCGGCATAAGCAAAGGCATCGCGCAAACCGACCATCCCCTGATGGTCCGCCCCGCCCGTCAATTCATCCAAGCGCTGACGGGACATCCATTCCACCGGGATCTTCTTTTGACGGGCGGCGTCCAGAATTTCTCTGGCCGACNNATAGGGTCACGCACGGCTTTGGCAAGCCAAACCGTCGGCAATCTCCCGGATGATCCGGCGGCATGCTTCCTCGGGCTCCCGGGCCTGTCGGATGGGCCTGCCCACAACGATGTAATCCGCGCCCGCCTGAATCGCTTCAAAGGCGCTGAGCGTTCTTTTTTGATCGTCCGAAACCTGCTCGTCGGCACTGCGGATGCCGGGCGTCACAATAACAAAATCTTTCCCCAGGTCGCGCCTGAGGTTCACAATATCCAGGGGAGAAGCCACAACGCCCGACGCGCCCGCCTTTTGCGCCATTTTTGCCAGGTGCAGCACCAAATCGTTTGTCGTTTTTTCGAATCCGATTTCCGCAAGGTCGCTGTTGTTGAGACTGGTCAACACCGTCACGGCCAGAACAACGGGGCATTGAACGCCTTGCTTTGCGGCGCGAGCGGCCGCGGCTTCGACGGTTTTCCGAATCATCGCGGGGCCGCCCGACGCGTGAACATTGAACATATCCACGCCCAACCCCACCGCTGCTTCAGCGGCCCGGGCCACCGTATTGGGGATGTCGTGAAATTTCAGATCGAGAAAAACCCTGCCGCCCCTTTGCTTGATGCTTTCCACAATCTTTGGCCCGACGGACGTAAATAACTCCTTGCCGACCTTGAACATGCCGACATGGCCGGAAAGACGCTCTATCCAGGACAGGGCCTCCGCTAAGCCTGACGCATCCAACGCAAAGATCAGCTTGTCTGAGGGCTGGCTATTCGAGATATTCTTCATCGCCGATGAACTCTGTGTTGTCCGGAATCGGTTTGAAATCTTCCTGCGACCCTTTTAAAAATTCAGGATGGGCGTAAACCACTTTTCCTTCCGCAATTTCCCGGAGCGCCAAAACGATCTCGCGGTTTTTACTTTCCACGAGCGGCTTGGAGCCTTTGAGCAACTGGCGCGCGCGCTTGGACGCCAGCGACACCAGACCGAACCGGGTTTGAGCCACCCTTAAAGAATCTTCCACTGTAATTCTTGCCATGAATCAAATACCTCCTAAGAACATTTCCTGACCTGATGAAACAAAAGATCAATTTTGCCGTGTAAACGGCTCGTTCTGCATTTTTCCGCGCGGTAAATCGCGATCATCTGCTGAACGGCCGTTTCCAAATCTTCATTCATTACCGCATAATCATACCACAAAACTTCCATGAGTTCACTCTCGGCTTGCGTAAACCGTTTTTGGATCGCTTCCGGACTTTCGTGACCCCGTTTTTGCAGGCGGTTCAGAAGTTCATCCAAAGAGGGAGGCAACACAAAAACAAAAATGCCGCCTTTCAATTTTCCCCGGATGGCCTTTGCGCCGCGCGGCTCGACATCGAGCAGCAAATCTTTTCCCCGGCCCAAAACGTCATGCACCGCCTTGCCGGATGTTCCGTAAAAGTGGCTGTAATTTTCAACCCATTCGATAAACTCGCCCTGATCAATCCGTCGCTGAAAATCGTCGCGGGAAATAAAATGATAATCTTTTCCGTTGACTTCATTGGGGCGCGGCGTCCGCGAGGTATAGGAAACGGAAAATTCCAATTCCGGACAGGCCGCAAGCAATCTGCGGCAAATGCTGCTTTTCCCCGCCCCCGAAGGCGCGGATATGATGATACAAAGTCCCTGATCCGGCATACGTCTACTCAATATTCTGGGCCTGTTCGCGCAACTTGCCCAGTTCGCTTTTCACCTCGATGACCTGACGGGCAATATCCACATCGCTGCTTTTGGAACCAATCGTATTAATCTCACGGTTCATTTCCTGCAAAAGGAAGTCGATTTTCCGGCCTTCGGCCTCTTCGCTTTGCAGCAGAGCTTCGAACTGACTGATATGGCTTTGCATGCGGACAATCTCTTCCGTAATGTCGCACCGATCCGCCATGATCGCCACTTCCTGCGCCAGACGGGCCGCGTCAATCTCCAATCCGGCCATCAGGTCTTTCGTCCGTTCCGCAAGACGTTTTTGATACTCCAGCACAACCTGCGGCGCGCGCAGGCGAATCGCTTCCATGATATCCTGAATAGCCCGGAGCCTCATCTGCATGTCCGAGAACAGGGCAATCCCTTCATCCTGCCGCATATGGACGAGCATCGACAGCGCTTCGTGCAGTGTATTTTCCACAGCATTCAAAACGCCGGCATCCAACTGCGTCTCCGCAGGCGGCGAAAAGATATCCCGAAAACCGATAAGGTTTTGAAGGCTGACCGGTTCCTGCAAATTCAATTCATTTTTCAGCCGGGTCAAGACGTCAAAGGTGTTGCGCGCAACCTCCAGATTCAGATTCACCCGGGACGGTTCGGCGCCCTCGCCCTCCAGACGAATGGAAACATCCAGGCGGCCGCGTTTGAATCTTTCCCCGATTTTCTTCTTATACTCCATCTCCAGCGGATAGAGGGCGGCAGGCGTCCGCAAGGCAATTTCCAAAAACCGGTGATTCACGGATTTTGCTTCCACCACAATGTTCCGGCCGTCACAAAGCGCTTCAACGCGGCCGTAACCGGTCATACTTTTAATCATTGTCCAATCCTTAAGCTGAACCTTTCGTTTTCCTATGCCGGTTCAGCCGTTTTTAACTGCAACAAATATCGCGAACGGATCGCGCCGAGCATGGCCAGTTGCCGCTCATCCGCATAATCCGGATAGGTCCAGGGCAGGGCATGAAACTTTTTCCCCTGATAAATCAAGGTCAGGTCCGCGTAAATCCCATCCCGCAAATAGGGCCGGTGCGTATACCCCTTGCCGGTTGCCAGAATCAGATGCGCCTGCGACAGATAGCCCGGATCAATATTCACCTGCCGGTGGCCATCCCGCATCGATTCTTCCTCGATGGCATTCGTCGCCAGTTTAACATCCGGCAGCGCCTCCGGCCGGATCAACTTTTCCATCGACAGAAAGCGCCGGACCAGCGCCGGTCCCATTTCCGGAGCGTAGTAATCCGTATAATCGAAAGGGATCTGAGCGCTTACAAAATCCGGCTGACCGTAAAGGACGGACAACCGGGCAATCGCATGACTTACTATTTCAGCCGCCGGCGCAAAAATACTGAAGATCAGTTTAACCGGCGGGGCCTCAGTCGGTTTACTCATAACACGCCGATTAATTCTTTTTGTGACACGGTGGACGTCCCGACTTTTCCCACGACGATCCCCGCCGCGTGATTGGCCAGAGACGTGGCCTCCCTCAGGTTCGCCTGCGCGGCCAGCGCCAGAGCCAGAACGCCGATCACCGTATCGCCGGCCCCTGTCACATCATAAACTTCCTTGGCTTGGGCGGGAAAGTGCGTGTGGCCGATCCTGCGGCCTCTTTCGAAAAGACTCATCCCTTCTTCGCCCCGGGTAACCAGCAAAGCCTGAAAATCAAATTTTTTAAGCAGCGTCTCCCCCAGCTTCAACAGGTCATCGCCGTTGATAATTTCCAAACCTGCGGCGCGCTGGGCTTCATGATGATTGGGCGTGATGACGTGGACGCCTGAATAAATACTGAAATCACTTTGCTTCGGGTCAACGCACAGAAAAATCTCAGAGCCCGCGGCAATGGCTTTGATGCCCTCAATCAGCTCCCGGGAAACGACGCCTTTACTGTAATCGGAAATCACAATGGCGCCGATCTGATCGCGCAGGGAGCGGACATAGGCGAGA
>DNYQ01000290.1:0-501 GCA_003506745.1 Syntrophaceae bacterium | reverse complement strand
GCCGATCACCCCGGCCACAAAAACCCTGCCGCCCATCGCGTAGATGGTATTGAGCACATTGGCGCAGCCGCCCAGCATCACCGAGTCTTTCTGAACGTCAACCACCGGCACCGGCGCTTCGGGTGAAATTCGCGACACCTTCCCCCATATGAAATGATCAACCATGACATCGCCGACGACCAGCACGCCGGAGCGCGGGAAATTTGCGATGATTTCCAGGGCTTTTTTCTTGGCAATACCCTTGCTCACTTGTCCGACACACTCCCGAAAAAATACAGCCCTGAAAAGAAAAAAGCGCTGCAGGCGCTGTATTTTTTATTTTAAATTTACGGGATGTTATTACTAAGAACCGGATTTGTCAATTATTTTCGTTAGAAAATTCGTCTTTGCATTTCAAAAAAGAAAACAAAAAGGCCCGGAAATTTCTCTCCAGGCCTTTTCAATTGAATTTATTTTCTGTTACGCGGAGTGTCCGTGGGCGTCGGATTTCTTTTCCTCGCC
>DNYQ01000112.1:3021-3499 GCA_003506745.1 Syntrophaceae bacterium | reverse complement strand
ATTTGCCGTCGAACACGGCATTACGCATTTCTATGAAGGCGGACAGGTGGGCGTGGAGCACGTGCTGCTGCCGGAAAAAGGCGTTGTGCTCCCCGGCGATCTGGTTATCGGCGCGGACAGCCATACCTGCACCTATGGCGCTTTGGGCGCTTTTGCCACGGGCGTGGGCAGCACGGATCTGGCCGCGGCCATGCTGACGGGTGAACTCTGGTTCAAGGTGCCGTCTTCGATCAAATTTGTCATTTACGGGAAACTGCCCCAATGGGTTTCCGGAAAAGATCTGATTTTAAACATCATCGGCCGCATCGGCGTCGATGGCGCGCTTTACCAGGCGATGGAATTTACCGGTGAAACGATTGAGCGCCTGCCGATGGCCGACCGCCTGTCCATGGCCAACATGGCCATCGAAGCCGGCGCGAAAAACGGCATCTTCACCCCGGACGCGATCACCGGGGAATATGTGAAGTCCCGGGCCAAA
>DNYQ01000112.1:2554-2962 GCA_003506745.1 Syntrophaceae bacterium | reverse complement strand
TTTAAAAAACCGCAAAGCGGCGCCGGGGGTCCGGTTAATCGTGGTTCCGGCCACGCCGCTCATTTACAAACAAGCCATGCAGGAAGGTCTGCTGGACATCTTTCTGGATGCCGAGGCGGTGATCAGTCCGCCGTCGTGCGGCGCATGCCTGGGCGGCCATCTGGGAATTTTAGCCGAAGGGGAAAGATCCGTCGCCACAACCAATCGCAATTTTGTCGGACGCATGGGACATCCCAAAAGCGAAGTCTATCTGGCCAGTCCCGCCGTGGCAGCGGCATCCGCCGTCCTGGGCCGCATTGCTTCACCTGAAGAATTATAAAACGATAAAAGGACAGATGTCACATGATCTTTAAAGGAAAAATCTGGAAATTCGGCGACAACATCGATACCGACGCGATCATTCCCGCG
>DNYQ01000112.1:0-2547 GCA_003506745.1 Syntrophaceae bacterium | reverse complement strand
GGGAGCACGCGCCCATCGCCATTAAAGCGGCGGGAATTTCGTGCGTGGTCGCTAAAAGTTTCGCGCGCATTTTCTACCGCAACGCCTTTAATATGGGTTTGCCGATTTTCGAATCCCGCGACCTTTTCGATGCCGTTGCCGAAGGCAGGGAAATCACCATGGACGGCGCTCACGGCACAATTACGGTTGACGGCACGGATCAGAAATTTTCAATCAGCCCGATACCGCCTTTTATGGAACAGCTCATCGCCGACGGCGGCCTGATGAAGCATATCGCCGGAAAATGAGGAGTACATGACAAACAGNNCTCTCTCCGACAAGAATCATTTGAATCTCCTGCTGACGGAAGGAACCATCGGCGGCAGCGCCTACGACGTTTTCGGCACGCCCTTTCCCGAAGAAAGTTTAAAGCTTGCGCTTCAAAGCGACGCCGTCCTGCTGGGCGCCGTGGGCGGCCCTAAATGGGAAGGCCTGGATTACAGCCTCCGGCCCGAACGGGCGCTTCTGGGATTGCGCGAAAAGCTGGCGCTTTACGCCAATCTGCGGCCGGTGGTCGTTTTTGATGAATTGATTGATGCCTCGCCGCTCAAAAAAGAAGTGGTGCAGGGCATCGACATTATGATTTTGCGGGAATTGACCGGCGATGTGTATTTCGGCCGGCCGCGCGGCGTGACCCAAGACCGGGACGGACGGCGCACCGGCGTCAACACGATGATTTACACGGAAGAGGAAATCCGGCGCATTGCGATTCGCGCTTTTGAACTGGCGCGCGGACGAAGGAAAAATCTTCTGTCTGTGGACAAGGCCAACGTTCTGGAAACGACGGAACTGTGGCGCACGGTCGTCACGGAAGCGGGACGTGATTATCCCGACGTGACGCTCAAACACATGTATGTGGACAACTGCGCCATGCAGCTCATCCGCAATCCCTCGCAGTTTGACGTGATTGTGACGACCAATTTGTTCGGCGACATCTTAAGCGACGAGGCCGCCATGCTGACCGGTTCCATCGGCATGCTGCCGTCGGCGTCCCTGGGCGCCAGGCATGCGCTGTATGAACCNNATTCACGGCTCCGCACCGGATATCGCGGGAAAAAACATCGCCAACCCGCTGGCGACGATTCTATCGGTGGCCATGATGATGCGTTATTCGCTGAACCGGCCGCAGGAAGCGGCCTGGATTCAAAAAGCGGTGGAAAATGTTTTGCAGGACGGCTGGCGCACACAGGATATTTACTCGGCAGGTAAAAAGCTCGCCGGCACACGGGAAATGGGAAATGCCGTCGTCCAGAAGCTTTTATCTCTGATTCATTAACCAAACAAAACAGGGACAGGGCCGGTCAACATGCTCAAATCCGCCATTTTGCTGGAAAAAATCATCATCGATCCCCCCGTGGCGCAAATTTATTCCCGGCTCGGCTTTAAGAAAAAGACGACGTCGATTTCTGCCTCCCATCAAAAAGAAACAGATCGTTATATTGGAGAAGCAGCCTCCATCATCGGACTGCAAGGTTCCTTCCTGCGCCTTTCCGTCCGTAAAAATGACGGGAAGGATATTGTTCTTGACGGACGGGCAACTTTCCGCAGCGCAAAGCTTTCCGTCTTTCTTCGCGACTGCCGGGAAGCGGTGTTGATGGGAGCGACCGCCGGCCATCCAATCATGGAAGCGATCAGGGAAAAAACCAGCCGCGGCGATTTAACAGCCGCCGTCGTTTATGACGCCACAGCCAGTGAAATGACGGATGCCGCCCTGGACTGGATCATGAATTATATCAACGGGCAACTGCGGCGTGAAGGCAAACATCTTTTGCCACGGCGCTTTTCCGCGGGCTATGCGGATTTTGCGCTGGAAAATCAAAAAGCAATGCACCAAAAACTTCAGATGGAAAAAATCGGCGTTTCGATCACGCCGGATTGTATTCTCCTTCCCGAAAAGTCGGTCACGGCCATCAGCGGCATTGTATAGGACCTCTCCGATTTATCGAGCAGCCACCTCATCTACCAATGGAGGTAGAAGGAGCTCGGGGACCGCCTCAACAGGCGGTCGCTGTTTTTTAGAGCCTTTTTTCGTAACTCCTTGCCAATTCCAGATTTCACTTCTTCCATGGCTCTCCATCGTTTCCTGCGCCCGAGGCAAACGTGATAGAGCTTCACCATCAGGGTGGAACCGACGATGCGAAAGTTCATCCATCGGATAATAAACTAAGCAACAAGTATTTTGTTTTATTGAATTATTCATCATCCGTCTGTTTATTATCCGTCAGCTCGGATAATGAAACCGCTCCCAGAATCAGAAAACCGCCTTCCGTATTGGCGAAGGCTACGATGGTTCCAAGGCCCTATGCACCATTATACGGAGTATCGTGGAGTGGCCTCTAACGCCTATAGCTCATTTAGATCGTTTCGATTCGTATTTCTGGAACGACGGCTTTGATGCGGTTGATTTTATTTTCCGCCGTTAAAAGTACCAGGTTTCGTTCTTTTGCCTGTGCGCATAACCAAAGGTCATTTTCGTCAATCTGCAATTTTTGGTGATGTCCCCATATC
>DNYQ01000223.1 GCA_003506745.1 Syntrophaceae bacterium | reverse complement strand
GACGGATATTGCCGCTCTTCCCGGAATCATAACCTGGCCTTTTTGATAATCTGTATAAGGTTGATGATATTGCCCCATGTGACTTCTCAGACCAACATTCCTTTCAGATCTCGAAGATACAGGATGTTTCGTTGACGGTAATCTGATTTTAACAGACCAGCGACTAGGGATGAAAGAGTCTTCATGGTGAGATTTTTTTATGACCTTATAAGCAGCTTCTTTACAAGCCCAAAACGACCAAAGCGCTGTATCAGGATTCCGGGACAGATTAACAATTTCAATCTCCTCATCTGTGAGAGTTTTCTTCAGAAATCGCGAATCCATGCTTTTCTTCCTGTTCCCTGGATCCTTTAAATCCACGATATCGTTGCCTATGTACGACAAAATAACGCTCCTCCATTTGAGCCAGCCGTTCAATAATCTGCGCCGCATATTCCCGCTGCGCGCGCAACCCCTCCTGAGCCACAGGCGTCGGTTGAAACACTTCCACCTGCGCGTAAAACGTATCTCCCCAGGCGGGAATCAGACTGTACTTGTGCTGCTTATCGCCGCGCAGATACATGCACATGATTTTGCAATCTTCCACATCTTGAATAAACCGTCCCACACCGTAGGAGAAATTTTCTTTATCCACGCGTCCGGTGCGCGATCTTCCGCCTTCCGGAAAAATCATGATCGTATGCCCGTTGCGCAAGAGATAAGTGCACTGTTCGAGCACCTGCTTCATCTTCACACGGGACCCGCCGCGATCCACGGGAATGCATTTGGACAGGTAGCATAAGATTGCCAGAAAGATATTGCTTTGAAAATTGCTTCTTTCCGGCAGATTCCAGGGCAGCCGCTTATAATGAATAAGATGCCCGACCATACTGAAGGAAGCATAGCTCAGCAGGAAGGAGTCAATCATGGTCAAATGATTGGCGCACACAATCCAGGGCCCCTGGTGCGCGGCAAACTCCGCAGCGCACTGACGGCGAAGTTCCCGTAAATTCCGGACCCGGTAATTCAGCAGACGCGCGACCAAAAAGTAGAAAGGTGCGACAAGGACAATGGCTAAACGCCCCAAATAATTTTGCAAATGCAGCATAAATCTGGATCGTGCATCCATAATTCCTACCCGAGTTTTTGTTTTACGATGCGGACCGCATCGCCGATGGTGCGGATCTTATCGGCCTCGTCGTCATCGACGCTGATACCGAAAACGTCTTCACATTTAATGATTACATCGACCAAACGCGCGGAATTGACTTTTAAATCATTCAATATATGCGTATCGAGCGTCGCCTTCTCCAAAAGCGTCGTGTCTTTGGTGTAAACCTTTAAAATATTCACCATCTCTTCAAAAATTTTCTTGTCATCCATTGTTTACAACTCCTTTAATAGAATTATTCTTCTTCCCACTTTTTAAATATGATACAACTATTCACATCTCCGAAACCAAAGCCGGCTTTGGCCAGATATTTCAATTCGGGAAATTCCACACAGGTTTGCGGAATCTTTGCCGCATATGGAGCGATGTCCGGATGCACATCGTCGCTGTTGATTGAGGGATGGACAAACCCCCGGTAAACCTGAAGCACAGACGCAACGCTTTCAATGGCGCCGGCGGCGCCCAGGCAATGACCGATCAGCGATTTGGTCGCATTGATATACGGAAAATTGTCCGGTGTTCTTTCCAGGGCTTCCGCCCAGTTTTTGACTTCCATGGGGTCTGCATAGGTTGCCGTCAAGTGGCCGTTAATCGCATCCACCCGGCCCGGATCGATACCGGCGTCGGCCACGGCCGCGCGAATGCATCTTTTCACGCCTTCCGGATTGGGAGCGGTCATGGAGCCGCCCATTCGCTGGCCGCCGCTGTTCACATAGCCGCCGATAATTTCAGCGTAAATTCTCGCGCCTCTCGCCAATGCCGTTTCCAGCTCCTCCAGAAGCAACATGGCGCCGCCGGAACCGGGAACAAAACCGCAAGCAGAGGCTGATAACGGGCGGGAGCCTGCGGCCGGGTTATCGTTAAACTTACGGCACATCACACGCATAGCGTCAAATCCGCCCCAGATATACGGTGAGGCGCCTTCTGATCCTCCCGCGATCATGCGCTTGGCCAACCCCATGCGTATTCGCCATAGGGCGTCGATTACCGCCTCGTTGCCCGTGCTGCATGCTGAGGAATTTGATGTTACCTTATTCCCTGCCCCGATCAATCCGCCAATGCGGGCACTGGTCCCGCTGTTCATCACCTGTTCGACAATCCGGCTGCCCAGTCTTCTGACCCGGCCCTCGTTAACCATGGGAACGACACTTTGGGCGATCGTATCCATTCCACCGATACCGGAACCGGCGATGACGCCAGTGTCCCAGTCCACATTATCGTCGGTGCTGTCCGGGATACTGAAACCGGCGTCCGTCCAGGCATCCACCGCCGACACCGATGCGTAACCAATATTGTCATTGATCGACATCAGCTTTTCACGATCGAAATAGTTTTTGCGGATTTCGTCGAAATTTTCCGGAATCCCCGCAATCTGACATCCAAATTTCAGCTCTTCCAGCAACGGCTGGAAACGGATGCCTGACCGGCCTTCGCGCAACGCTTTTTCAAAATCATCCAGTCCGTGAGCGTTAGGGGCCGCAACGCCCATTCCGGTGACCACGACTCTTTTTCTCATGTTTCCACTCCCATTCCCGCTAATTTACCTGAACAAACCACTTCGCCGTTTTCTCTTTCCATGCGAACATCCACTTTGAGGGTGCCCTTTCGCATATAAATTTTCTTTCCCCGGACGATCACCCGTTCACCCGGCCTGACGATGCCCTTAAATTCGATATCTTCCGCCAGAGAAAAAAGGCTTAAGGGGCCCTTCATTTCGCCGGGCCGCACACTTCTCTGACGCGAAAGCAGATACATGCCGTAAGCCACAACGCCAATCTGCGCCATCGATTCCACCAGAATGACGCCCGGCGTGATGGGGCGGCCGGGAAAATGTCCCGGATAGAAAAACTCGTCCTCGCGAAAACGGTAGGCCCCGACAATTTCTTCTTCATTCAGGCGAATAATCTCATCAATAAAACGGAACGGCTTCTGCTGCGGCACCAGCGCGAGCACTTCCTGTTTGAGGGTGTCATCAGCCTCCATAAAGGCCTCCGTTGACATGAATCACCGAACCGTTGATGTACGATCCCTTCTTCGCCAGAAAGGCGACCACTTCCGCGATCTCTTCCGGTTTCCCGATGCGGCCCAGGGTGATGCCCGCCATGATTTTTTCCTTCACGTCCGCCGGCAGCACTTCGGTCATGTCCGTTTCGACAAAACCGGGGGCGACGGAATTCACCAGAATATTGCGGCCGGCCATTTCCTGCGCAAGCGACCGGGTAAAGGCGTCAAGCGCCGCCTTCTCCATGGTATAGGGAATCTGTCCGGCATTCCCCGTGTGACCCACCACACTGGAAATATTAATGATGCGGCCGGCTGAACTCCGGACCATGAATTGTCGCAAAATCCTTTTGGTCAAATACCAAACGCCGCGCGTCAGCGCCCTCTGCTCGTCAAACTGCTCCACCTTCATCGATAAAATATCGGCGTTGACGGACTGCCCCGCGTTATTGACCAGAACATTCACGCGGCCCGCCGTCTCTTTTAATTTTCCAATCATTGCGTCAATCTGTTCGATATTGGACAGGTCCGCCTGAATCAGAAAACCGTCCTTTATTTCCGCAAGCAATGCCTGTGCTTTATCAACACTTTTGCGGTAATGAATGCCGACCCGAAAACCTTCCGCGGAAAGTGCCCGCACGCACGCAGCACCAATGCCCGTGGCGCCTCCCGTTACCAATGCGACTGGTTGATCCATCATGTTTTAATCTCTACTTTCAACATCAGATGCGCCCAGGACAACCCCGCTCCGACAATCGACAGGGCCACGCGGTCGCCCGGTTGAATTTCATCCCAGTGCGCGGAAAGCACCGAGGGCGCGCCGCAGCATCCGGTATTGCCGAACTGATCAACGTTGTACCAGGAATTTTCGGATGCAATACCCGTGCGTTCGCACACGGTCTGGAGCATACTGAGATTGGCCTGATGCCCGATAAAGATAAATCTCTTCGCCCGGGCGGCGTAAATATTTTTGAGATTCCGGACGCCTTCGGTGGTCTTGCGGATGGCAAACCCCTGGACGGCGTTGCCGTCCTGATAAAAACGCCACTTCCAGTCGATCCCGACTTTCTCCCAGGCCGACGGGCGGGAACCGAAATCACAATGATCAAACGCGGCGCGTGACGGAATTTTCGTGGACACAATCGCGGCGGCGCTTCCGTCGCCGAAGAGGACAGCCGTCGAACGGTCGGCGTAATTCACCGTTTTGGTCATGGTTTCCGAATCCACCATCAGCACATAAGGCGGCAGAGCTTCCGGCTGCATCTTGGACAGAAAATTTATCTGCATGCCGAAAGAACTGCACGCCGAGTTCATATCCAGACAGGGCGCCTCAATGCCCAGTTCGGCGGCGACGGCGGAGGACTCCGCCGGTGCGATATTATCCGGCGATGAACTGCCCGCGATCACCATGCCGATGTCCTCGCGTTTCAGTGAAGCACGCGCAAGCGCCATACGGGCTGCCGCCGCGGCCATCTGAGCATTTTTATAAAGTCGCGCTTCGAACGCGGCCCGAAAATCGGCGTTTTTTGTTTCTTTGATGTAGTCCAGGGGCAAAACGGTGCGACGATTGGCGATGCCCACGCGCTCGAGAATCCACTCGTTCGATGTGCCGATATCCAAATCTTCCAGAAACTTATTGGAAATGATGTTCTCGGGGTTGAAATGCCCCATGCCATGCAGGTACAACATAACCTAAACGATCTCCCGTCCGATAATCATATTCTGCACTTCGCGGACGCCTTCGTAGATATCAATGATATGAGCGTCGCGCGCCAGTTTCGATATTTCGTAGTCCGTGGTAAAACCATAACCGCCATGCAGATGCAGGCCTTCGGTGGAACAAAAGACGGCCGCTTCCGCGCAGGTGTTTTTCGCCAGTGACGCATAGATGCCGGCATCGTCGGCTTTTTCCTGAATTTTGCAGGCGGCTTTGATGAGCGACAGTTCCGCCAGTTCAACTTTCTTCCACATGGTGGTGATCATGTCGCGCGCCACCGGCAAATCGCAGATGCGCTGACCGAATTGTTTGCGTTCGCGGGTGTAGGCGAGCGTCACATCCAGCGCTCTTTTGGCCAGTCCCAGACCGATGGCCGCAACCATCGGACGCGCAAAATCGAGCACATCCACGATATATTTAAAACCGAAACGCCGATCGCCGATGATCTGATCCGGATGGATGACGACATCCTCAAAAGTCACACTGGCCGTATTGGAGAGCCTCTGCCCCAGTTTGTCTTCCGGCTTGCCGATACTGATTTTGCCGCCGGAGGCAAGATTAATCTCCCGCGTGGCCACTCCGACATCGGGGAGATCGGCGGCTGTCACGTGGGGAACCGGAATAACCACGCAGGCCATAAAATTGCCGGTGGGCTTGCCGACTTTGCACAAAACGGTGAACTGAGACGCATAAGACGCATTGGTAATGAAACATTTTGATCCGTTTAAAACATACGAGCCGT
>DNYQ01000144.1 GCA_003506745.1 Syntrophaceae bacterium | reverse complement strand
ATCGAACGGCCCTCACCCGGCAGGTCAAACGCAAAGTCCCTGATATTCATTTTGTCCGCCATGGCGTTCATCTCGATGGCCGCGTTGTAGATCCGGTCATAGGAAAGATCGTCGAGGTCGCCCAGTCCGAAAAGAAAAAGAAAGTCCGTGGCAATGCGATCCGGATAGGGAATGGCCACCTTTTCCTTAAACGCGCCGCTGATATGACCCTGCTTGATTTCCCGGGAGATCATGCTGTTGAGGCGCCAGTCCATGAAGCCGCAAATGCCGCGCGGCGGTTTTTCATCGCTGAAAAAACCCAGAACCAGGCACTTATGCCTTTGCCGGTCGGGCGGTTGGGTGGACAGACTGATCTGCATGATTTTTATTAATTTTCAAATTGAGGGCATCCAGGATGCCGTTGATAAAGGAGCCGGAATTTTCCGATCCGAACGTTTTTCCCAGATCGACCGCTTCATTGATGCTGACTTTGGGCGGAATGTCCCCGCAGTAGAGAAACTCAAACACCGCCATCCGCAAAATGCTGATATCGACTTTGGACATCCGGCCAAGCGACCAGTTGTCCGAGCAGCCGGCGATGAGCGCGTCGAGCTCTTCCCGATGACGCCAGGTTCCGGAAATCAGCACCGCCGCAAATTCCCTGGCTGATTTGGGGGCGACAAAATTCCCCCAGAAAAGCTCCTGAGCTTTCTCCACATCGAGGCTGACAAAATTCAAGCTGTAAAGAACCTGCAAGGCGACTTCGCGCGCCTTTCTCCGTCCCTGCATCAAATCCTCAAATTCCACAGGCGCCGGATTCTTGCGGCGCCTTTTCACTTTTTAATCCCGCCTTGGCGGGACGAGCGTTAATTTTCCTTAAGCTTGCTGCGATATCATGACGTTCAATTCATATCTCGACAGCTTGCTGCGAGGTGGTTGATCTTCAGGCGTTCATCTTTTTGAACAGATCCACCATCTCAATGGCCGCCATCGCCGCATCCGCGCCTTTGTTGCCGGACTTTGTGCCCGCTCTTTCAATGGCCTGTTCAATGGTGTCCGTCGTCAAAACGCCGAAGACCACCGGAATTTCCGCGTCAAGCCCCACATGGGCAATCCCTTTGGACACTTCCGCGCTGACATATTCAAAATGCGGCGTCGCACCGCGAATCACCGCGCCCAGACAGATCACCGCGTCAAAGCGCGCGCTTTTGGCCAGTTTTTTAGCCGCCAGCGGCAGTTCAAAT
The DNA here is from genome assembly GCA_003506745.1 of Syntrophaceae bacterium. Taxonomy (GTDB): domain Bacteria; phylum Desulfobacterota; class Syntrophia; order Syntrophales; family Smithellaceae; genus UBA8904. Next base: position 1,677 of record DNYQ01000144.1, on the reverse strand, counting down.
GCGCCGGGAACCTTGTAAATGGCGATGTCTTTGTCGTCCGCGCCCGCCCGGATCAGCGTGTCCACCGCGCCTTCAATAAGCCGGCCGCTGATGAAGTCGTTGAACCGGCTTGCGGCGATCGCGAACTTCATCCCCTTGGCAACAAATTTTCCTTCAATGATTTTCGGCATGATTCAATCACCATCCTTCTGTTTATTTATAATTCCAGAATATGTCCCATCTTTCTTTTCTTCGTGGTCATGTACCGGATGTTGTTTTCGTTGGGTGTAATTTCAATCGGCACACGCCTGGTCACTTCAATGCCGTAGCCTTCCAGCCCGACAATCTTTTTGGGATTGTTGGTCATCAACCGCATCTTGTGCACGCCCAGATCGGCCAGAATCTGCGCGCCGATACCGTAATCCCGCAGATCCGCCTTGAAGCCCAGCGCGATGTTGGCTTCGACCGTATCATGGCCTTCATCCTGGAGGGCGTAGGCCTTGATTTTATTGACCAGTCCAATGCCCCGGCCTTCCTGTCGCATATAAACAATAATGCCCTTGCCTTCCTCACCGATCATTTCCATGGCCCGATGCAGTTGATCGCCGCAGTCGCAGCGGGCGGAGGCAAAAATATCGCCGGTGCAGCACTCCGAATGAACACGCACCAGCACTTCATCCGTTTTGCTGATTTCGCCTTTCATGAGCGCGATGTGTTGCATGTCGTCCACATCGTTTTCATAGATGATGATCTTGAAATCGCCGCCGTACAAACTGGGCATGGATGCTTCGGCCACGCGACGGATCAGCGATTCATGCTGCATCCGATAATCAATCAGATCGGCTATCGTAACAATTTTAAGGTTGTGTTCGCGGGAGAATACCTCCAGATCCGGCATCCGCGCCATGGTGCCGTCGTCCTTCATGATTTCGCAGATCACCCCCGACGGGGTCAGTCCGGCCAGACGGCATAAGTCCACCGACCCCTCGGTCTGGCCCGTGCGCACCAGAACGCCGCCCTTGCGCGCGAGAATCGGGAACACATGCCCGGGACTGACAATATCCTCGGGTTTGGCTGCGGGATTCACGGCGGCTAAAATGGTGGTGGCCCGGTCCGCCGCGGAGATGCCGGTGGTCACACCGTGACGCGCTTCGATGGAAACGGTAAATGCCGTACCGAAACGCGCCTCATTGTTTTTCACCATCAGATTGAGTTTCAAACGGTTGGCAATTTCTTCATTGATCGTCAGGCAAATCAACCCGCGCCCCAGACGCGCCATGAAATTAATCGCCTCCGGTGTGACAAACTGCGACGCCATGCAAAGATCGCCTTCGTTTTCCCGGTCTTCATCGTCCACGAGAATAACCATTTTCCCGTTGCGCATATCTTCAATTGCTTCCGAAATTTTACTGACTGCCATTTTTCATCCTTCTTACTTGATAAAACCGTGTTCAGCGAGAAAATCCTTATCGATTCCCCGCGGGGTTTGCAATAACTTTTCTACATACTTCCCCAGAATATCCGTTTCAATATTCACGACGTCCGCCTCTTTTTTCCCGGCCAGCGTCGTATGGGCGGCCGTGTGGGGAATGATATTAACATAAAACCGTCCTTTTTCAAGCTTGTTCACCGTCAGGCTGATGCCGTCAACGGCCACCGATCCCTTTTCCACAATGTAGCGCGACGGCGGATCGGAGA
>DNYQ01000002.1 GCA_003506745.1 Syntrophaceae bacterium | reverse complement strand
AGACCTTTATCAAATATCTTCAAGGAGGGAATCGTTCATGCCTGATTATGACGTGGTTGTGATAGGCGCCGGCAACGGCGGACTGACGGCTGCCGCCGGGCTGGCCAAGCGCGGGCATAAAACCCTGCTGCTTGAAAGACACAATGTCCCGGGCGGATGCGCCACAAGCTTTATCAGAGGCAGATTTGAATTCGAGGTTGCCCTGCACCAGTTGAGCGGCATGGGATTCCCCGAATTTCCGGGGCCTTTGAGAGGATTGCTAACCGATCTGGGCGTTATGGATAAAATTGAATTCATCCAGCAGCCAAACCTTTACCGGGTTTTCATTCCCGGAAAGCTGGACATCAATCTGAAGGCCGAGCGGGCGGCGGCGATAGAGGCGCTGATAGAAAAATTCCCGGCTGAAAAAGATGGGATCACAAAGTTTTTCGATCTGCTCTATGCCTTCTGCACGGAATTGGTGGGCGTGCTGTTTATGAACGACCCGGAGGCAACCCCTGAAAAATATCCGCTCTTTTTCAAGCTGGCCCTGAAGAACGCGCAGGGCATCCTTGACGAATATCTCAAAGATCCGGCGCTGCAGGCCGCCGTCACCATCTACTGGAGCTACGCCGGGCTGCCGCCCAGCCGGCTCAGTTTCATGGATCTGGCCATGATGATCTGGGCGTATCTCGAATTCAAACCCTGGCACATGAAAGGCGGGTCGCAGGCAATGTCCAACGCCATTTGCGACGCCTTCATCAATTTCGGCGGGGATGCGCGCTTCAATTGCGCCGCAAAGAAGATCCGGGTTGAAAACGGCAAAATTTCATCCGTCATCACCGAAGACGGAGATGAAATTTCGACAAAATTTGTGGTTTCCAACGCCGGCCCCATCCCCACGTTGATCGACATGGTCGGCGCGGAAAACTGCCCGTCCGATGAGCTCAAAACGCTCAATGCCAGGACCGTCGGACTGTCGGCCTTCACGGTTTATATGGGTTTCGACTGTGATCCGGCCGATATGGGGATCGATAAGGCGACCAATTTTATCTGCTCCACCACGGATGCCGAATTGGGCCACAGGAAGATGAAATCGCTTGACGGGGCTGAGTTTTCCCTGATGACCTGCTATGACGTTGACGACCCGGATTTCTCGCCGCCGGGCGCCTGCCAGGCTTCTCTCGTTACCCTTCAATACGCGCAACCCTGGATGGCGGTTCCGCCTTCCAAATACTACGACACGAAATACCGCTTCGCTGAAAAATTGATCGACCTGGCCGAAAAAGCTTTTCCCGACCTCCGGAAACATCTGGAGGAGGCCGAACCGGCAACGCCGCTTACGCACATGCGCTACCTCGGACATCCGGGCGGTTCGATCTATGGCTCGGAACACTTCACCCGGGAGACAAGCCTTTTTGTCAATTCCAAATCCGCAATTCAGGGCTTGTTCTTCACCGGCGCATGGAACGGCTCCGGCGGTTTTCAGCCCACGCTTCAATCGGGCGCTTCCGCAGCCAGACAGATTTCACGGCTTCTGAAAAAGCAGTAGGGGGGAAATATGGCCAGAAAAGAAATATTGCAGCAAGTAACCGGATACGATGAAATCCTTCGGGACAATACGATTCTTGAAAAATACGGCTTTGACTATCAGGCAAAAAAAGGAGAAGTCCAAAGCATCATCGACACCTTACACCCGCAAAGGCTTGATTTGGCCGTTTCGGAGATCGCCTGGGAAACCGCCAGCGCAAAATCCATGAAGCTCGTGAGCCAAAACGGCGCTTTGCCCCCGTTTCAGGCCGGACAGTATATCAACGTGTTTGTGGAAACCGGCGGGGTCAGGACCAGCAGGCCTTACAGCATCGCGTCATCCCCCACGCAGACAGGCTATTATGAGATCACGGTCCGAAAGGTGGAAGACGGATTTGTCTCGAATTACCTGCTGGATGAATTGAAACCCGGCGATCCATTGAAAAGCTCCTCGCCGACGGGGAATTTCCATTACAATCCGCTTTTGCACGGCGACAAACTGGCTTTCATCGCGGGCGGCAGCGGCATCACGCCTTTCATGAGCATGATCCGGGANNAAAGGCTTGATGGGCTTGACTGGACGTTCTTTGTCTGCGGACCGGAGGACATGTATCAATTCTGCCTGCCCGAACTGGAAAAGCTGTTGGTCCCGGCAAGAAAAACAAGGGTCGAGGTCATGGGTTCCCCAAAGCATATCGCATCCTATCCCGGTTGGCCTCACAACGTAAAAGCCGGTGATGTTTTCCAGGTTGCCATAAAAGGGAAAAAGTCCATCCGCGCGGCGGCCTCGGAGCCGCTCATGATCTCACTGGAAAAAGCGGGTGTGGTGATTCCCGCCCTGTGCCGCTCGGGCGAATGCAGCCTCTGCAGAACGAAGCTGCTTTCAGGGAAAGTATATCAGCCCAACGGCGTCAAGCTGAGGAAGTCGGATCGGGCCTTCGGATATATCCATCCCTGCATGGCGTATCCGATCACCGATATTGAAATCCTGCTTTAGATAAGCAAATACTTTATGGACGTCTGTTTCTTAGGCACAAATGGCTGGTATGATACGGATACAGGAAATACGATCTGCACACTGATCATGTCTCCCGAAGCGGTCATTGTTCTTGACGCTGGCTACGGGTTTGCCAAGCTGGATCGTTTTCTTGCGCCCGGCGACGCGAGGCCCGTGTTCCTTTTCCTCAGTCATTTTCATCTGGATCATATCGTCGGGCTTCACACTCTGACAAAATTCTCGCTTGCCGGCGGTCTGACCCTCTGCTGTCCCGCCGGCGGCCGGGCCGTTCTCCGGACCTTCGTGAACGCGCCGTTCACGGTCCCGCTGGACGGCCTGCCCTATCCGGTTCATCTATGCGAACTGCCGGCGGAAGCGGCATCACTGCCCTTCCCTGTTCAGGCCCTGCCTCTTCTCCATTCAGGACTGACACTGGGGTATCGTCTGGAGGCCGGCGGGAAAGTCATCGCCTACTGCCCTGATACGGGCTATTGTGAAAACGCCGTGACATTGGCCCGGGGAGCAGACCTGCTGATCACGGAATGCGCTTACAAAGCGGGGCAATCTTCGGAAAGCTGGCCTCACCTGAATCCGGAGACGGCCGGCCGGATCGCCCGGGAGGCCGGAGCCATGCGTTTGGCGCTGACACATTTTGACGCCCGTATCTATCATAGCCTACCGGAAAGACAGGAAGCACAAGCCGCCGCCCGGGCGGAATTCCCCGCCGCCTTTGCCGCCTGTGACGACATGCGCATCGAATGCTGAGATTGAGGAACCATGATGAAGTTCATAAAGAAAATGAACCTTTCGTGCTTAAGTGTGGCGGCCGGCGCCTTTATCATGGTCCAGATATATTTCCTTCTTTGTGTTTCCTGTCCATCCTGCCAGGAAAACGTGAAGGAACAGTCCTTAAAACATAAGGTCAGAACGATTCAATATTGGGGCGGTGACTGGAAGAAAAAACCTTTATCGGAAAGACTTGCCCCGGCGCCTGCCGACCTGATTCAAAAGCTGCGCCTGGATAATCAATTGGATGGCTTCAAAGAAATCCCCGTTCCAGCCGCGCCATCGCCGGAATTTTTCGCAGCCATCAAACAAGTGGAAAACAGCCTGTCGGAAAAGACCGCCCTGCTTGCCAAAAATAGAATTATCGGGATCTTCACCGTGGCAAACCTTGGCGGCAGCGGGTATGCCGAAACGGTTTTGGACGAAAGCGGCCGGGAAAGGTATGCATTGATTGTCCTCGACAAAGATGTGCTGCTGAAAAGAAAAGCAAATGACTGGGCCACCTGGAAGGAAAGAAGCCTGTTTAAACCTGCTTCGGAAAAACAGGTTGAGCTGGACGTTATGATTGAATCCGAAGATACCGATAATGTTCAGAATTCCATCGAATACATCCTGCTTCACGAAACCGGTCATGCGCTGGGCAAGGCAAGCTGCGTTCACCCCTCGTGGACTGCAAAGGAAATTATTCCCGATGGTTTTGCCAGGTTGTCCTGGAATAAGAAAAACCATGAAATAAGAAGCAATTTTGACGAAGTCTTTCCAGCCAGAAAGTTTATCAAGCCCTATGCCTTTGACCATTCAACCTTAACAGAGGACCAAATCATTGATGTTTACCGGATGCTGAACACCACAACAAATTTCCCCTCCATCCATGCGGCAACCGACCTCTGGGAGGATTTTGCCGAGAGTTTTGTCACCTACATCCACGTTGTCCGGGAGAAAAAACCTTATAAAATCAGCATCAAAGAGAAAGGAATGCCGGACATCGTTTATACCTCCTGCTGGAATCATGACCGGTGTAAGGATAAGCGGGCCTTTATGGACCAGTGGTTTGCAGATCCAATGATGAATGCGCCCCTGTCCTGCCGCTGATTTTTTCCGACAAACGATGTCGTGTTTGCGGGCGCAACTTTCTCTAAAGGATCAATATTTGACTTATCCGGGAAACTTCTGGTAATAATGAATCGTCAAGGCGTTTAAAAAAACTGTGTCTTTTCACCCGGCGACAGGCGAAGACGCACATCTGACATCCGGCCAGGATTCCGGAGAAAAGGAGCAACGATGGGAACTATTCACAAAACCGGCTGTGTCCTCTGCGCGCAGAACTGCGGCTTGGAAATCGAGGTGGAAAATAATCGCATTGTCAAAGTCCGCGGCGACAAGACCAACGCCAAGAGTGAAGGCTATATCTGCCGCAAGGGCCTGAACATCGCCTATCACCAGCACAACGCCGACCGCCTGAAATATCCTCTGAAAAAAGTTGGAGATAAATTTGAGCGCATTTCCTGGGATCAGGCGATCGACGAAATCGCGGCTAAGCTTAAAAGCATCATCGACCAACACGGCCCCCGCTCTTTCGCCTACATGGGCGGCGGCGGACAGGGCTGCCATTTCGAGGCGGCTTTCGGCGTGCGACTGATGCGCCTGCTGGGCTCGCAATATCAGTACAGCGCGCTTGCGCAGGAATTTTCCGGAGCCTTCTGGGTCTGCGGGCGCACACACGGCAAACAGTACCTGCATGATCAGCCGGACGTCAACAACACCGACCTTCTTTTGATATTTGGGTGGAACGGCATGCAGAGCCATCAGATTCCGCAGGCGCCCCGCCGGCTTCAGCGCCTTTCCAAAGATAAAGACAAACTGCTGATTGTGGTCGATCCCCGCGTATCGGAGACTGCCAAACTCGCCGACATCCATCTGCAAATCCGCCCCGGCTCGGACGCCCTGCTGCTCAAAGCCATGATTTCCATAATCCTGAAAGAAGGATGGCAAAACAAAGACTATCTGGCCAACCGTACATCGGGCTTTGATTCCATAAAATCATATTTTGAAAATTTCGACGCCCGCGCCGCCGTCAAAACCTGCGAACTGGATTTCGATCAGGTTCGCGAAGTCGCAAGGCTCTACGCCACGCGCAAATCATCACTTCGCTACGACCTCGGCCTGTTCATGGGACGCCACAGCGGTCTGAATTCCTATCTGATTGTCATCCTTCAGTCGATCTGCGGCAGGCTCTGCGTCCCCGGCGGCAATGTGATCAACGGGCATATGATGCCTTTCGGGCCACACACGGATGAAAGAGATTCCAAAATCTGGCGCACGACGGCCACCCATTCCTTCCCGGTTTGCGGTTCATTCCCACCCAACGTGATGCCGGAAGAAATTCTCTCGGATCATCCCGATCGCCTAAGAGCCGTCATCGTTACGCAGTCCAATCCTCTGCGTTCCTACGCGGACACCACAGCTTATGAAAACGCCTTCCGCCGTCTCGATTTGCTGGTCACGGGAGAAGTCGCCATGACGGAAACGGCCG
>DNYQ01000123.1 GCA_003506745.1 Syntrophaceae bacterium | reverse complement strand
ATCAGCGTCTGGGACTTTATGACGGATTGGCAAAGCAGCTTGCGGGGCTATTTCAGCGGACTGCTGAGTTTCCTGTTCCCCGCCCACTTTTTAAAGGGTCCGCGCAGGATTACACTGGCAAGATGGGATGCGCTTAATCAAAGTCGAAAAACGGTTGGCATCGGTGAGCTGGATAACCACGCCACCATCAAAAAAATTATGGGCATTCCTTTTGTCGCCTTCCCTTTCGACCGGGCTTTCCGGTTTATTCGCACGCATGTTTTGACGGAAGACAAATTCAGCGGCGACAGCGGACGGGACATGAACATGCTTTATCAAGCACTCCTCTATGGACGCTGTTATTTTGCTTTGGAATACTTCCGCAGGACGCGGGGTTTTCAATTCTGGATTCAGCAAGGTGAAAAAGAATTTCAGATGGGAGATTGTTTCCGGTTTTCCGGTGATGCGCACTTATCGGTGTCCTGCCCTGAAAAAGCCCACATCCGGATCATTCGAAACGGCCGGGAATCGACGCAGGCTGTTTCCAATCGTTTATCCATGCCGGTTAAGGAAGCCGGTGTCTATCGCGTGGAAGTTTATTTAAAATTGGCCGGAAAAGTTCGCCCCTGGATATTTTCCAATCCCATCTTTGTCACCTGATTCCAATGACCCGTGACTTATAACCCGCAGAAAACGCAGCGTGACCTTCAGATTAATGAAACCGTTCGCTACTTTTTCGACTCTTTCAGCCATTCAGAATATTGATGCATCTTGGCCAAAGCTTTAACGGCTCTTTCCGGACTCGGATAAACAATTCCTTTGTATTTTTGATCTTCAATTTCGATAACCGTACGTGTCATCTCATCAGTGAGAAAATAGACACCGATCACCGGTTTATGGTATTCCCCCATGATTCGCACGGTTTTATTGACCAGTTCGTGTTCATAAACTTTCAGCAGCTCTAAATTTTCATCCACCATTTTGGGATCATATTTCCGATCCACCTTTACGGTCGATTCCAGAACCGATTTGATCGTCACCCGTCTGCCGATAATGCCCATGTAGATGATCGCGTCGCATTCTTCCCACTGCAGCAACTCTTCAATGATCGCCATATGAATATCCGCGTTTTTTTCCGCCACTAAGTCTATCGGATTGGCATGGCTCCAGAACGGAGGCAACCAATGGTTGATTTTTTCGACTATTTCTTTTGATAACGGTTGAACCACCAAACTATTTTCCGTACATAAATCAGAAGCGACAACCCCCCATCCTCCACCCAATGTCAGAATAGCCACTCTATTCCCCTTGGGTAGCGGCAGAGAAGAAAAGGCCGCGGACAGATCCAGCAAATCCATTGACTGTTGCGCCTGAATGACACCCGCCTGTTGGCAGGCCGCCTCGAATACCTTGATATTGGAGGCCATAGCTCCCGTATGGCTTGCCGCCGCATGCGCGCCCGCCTGTGTGCGCCCGCCTTTTAAAGCAATTACAGGTTTTTTCCGGCCTACTCGTCTGGCTGATTCGAAAAATCTCCGGCCGTTTTTAATGCTTTCGATATACATAACCACTGTCTTGGTCATGTCGTCCACTTCAAAGCATTCCATATAGTCCTCCATCGTAATCATGGCCTCATTGCCGGAACCACTGAAGGCACGAATTCCAATGCCTTCCTTTTCCGCAAAGGCCAGTAATTGCGTTCCCAGGTTACCGGATTGAGCAACTAAAACGGTATCTCCAGCCTTCGGGCGAACGTGCGTCCCGGTGCAATAAAGAGAGATGTGCGGATTGCATATACCCATTGTATTGGGGCCAAGAATTAAAATGCCTGCTTCGCGTGCTTTTTTTACCAGTTCCTCCTCAAGGGCTTTGCCTTCGGCTCCAGTTTCCCCGAAACCGGATGAAATGAGCAATACATTTTTAATCGCCTTCTGCTTCAATTCATCAATAACCGTAAGGACTTTGCCGGCCGGAATAGTCATCACAGCCAGATCAACGGGGTCGGGAATTTCTATAACGGATTTAAAGGCATGTCTTCCGGCGATCTCTCCACCTTTTGGATTAACCAGATAAATCTTTCCCTCATAGTTACCCGCAATAACATTGGTAAACATTAATTGCCCCCACTTGCTGAGATCATCAGAAGCTCCGACGAAGGCAATGGATTTGGGATAGAACAGATCTCTTATCGCCAAAGGTCCCACGGGAACATGGGTTATCTTCTGCTGCTCGCGGTCCCCCAGCACAATCAAGGCATCCACAGCCGTCACCCGGCCGTCCGGCGATACCAATAAGGGATTAATATCTATTTCCTTGATTTGCGGTATGGTCATGGCTATTTCAGAAAGGCCAACCAGCACCTTCACCAGAGCATCCCTATCCGGCGCTTGCTCGCCGCGGAAGTTCCCCAGAAGCTTTTGGGCATGCAATTCCGAAATCATTAATCTTGCTTCTCCCGCATCGAGAGGCGCCAGACGAAAAACCACATCACCAATGGCCTCCGTAAAGACGCCCCCCAGCCCGAACATGATCACCGGACCGAACTGCGCGTCAAAAAAAAGGCCGGCCACCAATTCCCGTTTGCCTTCCAGCATGGGTTGAAGCAGAAATCCTTCCAAATCATCCCCTGCCGCTTCCTTTATATATACAGCGGCCGCCAGAAGATCTTCCTGGGTCTTAATATTGAGTTTGACCAACCCTTTTTCAGTTTTATGCGTCAACCTGCTTCCCAGTCCCTTTAAAACGACCGGGTAACTCATTCTTGGGGCCGCTATACGCAAGTCATTGATATCTTTATATATTACTTCATCGACCACCGGTATATTATAGTTTTTTAAAACAGTTTTTGCCTCGGCTTCGGTCAATGCGGTCCGTTTTTCCGCGATCGCTTTTGCTATAACTTCCATCGGGTTCATCCTTTCACTCCTTATCCATAATATTTTCTTGACGTATTCTTTATATATTATACTCTTCAGTCCGAATTTGCAGCAGGAACCGGCCGCTCCCGCTTCCTGCCGAACCTGGAAGGATCATATGTCCAAAAATTCCGTAAAGCAAGTCATGATTGACAATCGCCGGATCGGCATCGTTGGCCTGGAGACGGCCATTGAAAAAGCAAAGACCGTCTGCGCAAAAAGCAGTGAATCTGAAATTTCCAGCTATCTTCTGGGCGCAGTCTCCGATCAAAACTATATTCCATCGTCAGCCGCTGCGGCTTACGGCAAAGCATTGCTTCGCGAATATAAAATAGCCCTGAACCTGCCCGTTGATCCGGAAACCCAAAACGGGCTAACCATCCTTGTGCTGGGCATGGGATGCGCGCGTTGCGATCAACTGCAATCGGACGTCCGGGATGTTTTATCCGAGATGCAAATTGCCGCCGATATCCGGCACGTCACCGACATCCGTGAAATATCGCACTTCGGCATTCTGGGGGCGCCGGCGCTGGTCATCAACAACAAGGTGGTAGCCGTAGGCGAGATTCCGCCCAAAAGTCTCATCCGCCGGTGGATCACAGACGCTTGTGGAATTTACTTCTGACACCGCGGACAATAAAAGGTGCTGCGTCCGCCCTGCTTGATCCGGACAATGACCTCTTTGCAAACGCAGCAGGTCGTTCCTTCCCGTCCATAGACTTGCAGCTCGTTTTGGTTCTCGCCCGGGCAGCCGTAAAGATCGCGCCAGTCGGAAATGGACGTTCCGCGTTTGGCAATGGCCTTTTTCAAAACACGCCGGGCCTGACTAAAGATCTTTTTCCACTCNNATTTTGACGGGAACCCTGCGTCCGGCCTGGCGCTCCAGAAAATGCTTTAAGTTAAAACGGCCCATCAGATCATTGGCCGGCTTCTCCGGTTCGGTCCTGACGACCTTCACTGTCGCAAAGCGGCGCGGATCAACCAGATCGATGCTCCCGCCCGCCAGTGCCATCCGCCAGCGCGTGTGCGGTTCTCTTTTCTTGTCCGTCCGCCAGCATAACCGCCCCGTCATCCGCAGATGAATGACGATGCCGCCTCCGTCATCGAGCATGATCAGAATCGACTTTCCCAAACGGCAAACGCCGAGGATCGTGCGCCCCCGGACATCTTCAAGCCCGTCGAGTTTGTGATCATAGATTCTCGTCGCCCGAATTTTCTCTCCGGCGATCTTGTGCTGCAGCTGTCGGCTCAACGTTTCAACTTCCGGTAGCTCCGGCATGATCCATCCTCCTGCGTTGAAAAAAATTCTTCGCAACTTTTTTTTTGAAATTTTTTTCATTTTTTCATCCAAAATGCAAAATAAATGTTGACAAATTTTTTTGCTTGCGTAAATTCAAAAATCAGAAAAGTTTTTTTGCCGGTTAATTTTTTTGAACGGAAGGACGCTTCCGGAAGGAGGATGAATGGAGAACGAGACCCTGTTTAATGAGGAGGCGGAACCTCCTGGTCCCACGACCGGTCTTGTTGTGGTTCAGAACGAAACAACGAATTTCTTTTCGTTGACCACGAATGCTCAACACCCTTCCCTGGCAAAATCAAAGCCGGAGCGGCTTTATTTTCCTTTTAAAGATTCTCCCCGTTCGCGCGCCTTCCGCAAAAAATATTACCCTGACATCAGCCGCATTGAATGGTTTGACTGGCAATGGCAGTTTCAAAACGCCATCCGCAATGTTCAGGCCCTGGATTCCATCCTTCATCTTTCCGACAACGAACGTCAGGCCATGATGCACCCGTCGGGAGACTTACCCGTCGCCATTACCCCCTATTACGCCAGTCTGATTTCTCCGCACGACCCCTCCTCACCGCTGCGCCGCTCGGTCGTTCCGGTAGTCGATGAATGCCTGCATACCAAGGGGGAGGAAGAGGATCCTCTCGGCGAAGACGCCGATTCTCCCGTGCCCGGCATTGTGCATCGCTACCCCGATCGCGTCTTGTTTCTGGTCACGGACATCTGCGCAACCTATTGCCGCTACTGCACGCGGTCCCGGATCTTCGGGCGGCAGCATCAATGTTTTATCGACACCGCCAAATGGGAAAGGGCGCTGGACTATATCGCATCCAATCCCAATGTCCGCGACGTGCTCCTGTCCGGCGGCGATCCCCTGACCCTGTCCGACGACAAACTGGAATGGCTGCTTTCGAGGCTCAAGGAGATTCCGCATGTTGAACTGATCCGCATCGGCACGAAAGCTCCCGTGGTGATGCCGCAGCGCATTACGCCGGCTCTGGTTTCCATGCTGAAAAAATACCATCCCCTCTGGATGAGCATTCATATTACCCATCCGGACGAGCTGACCCCCGAAATGAGCGCCGCCTGCATTCGCCTGGCCGACGCCGGCATTCCGCTGGGCAGCCAGACGGTCTTGCTTTCCGGTATCAACGATTCCGTTTTCACGATGACCCGGCTGGTCCACGGACTTTTACAGATTCGCGTCCGCCCCTACTACCTGTATCAATGCGATCCGATTCCCGGCTCTTCCCATTTCCGCACACCGATCAGCAAAGGTCTGGAAATCATCCAGGGCCTGCGCGGCCATACCACCGGCTATGCCGTACC
>DNYQ01000167.1 GCA_003506745.1 Syntrophaceae bacterium | reverse complement strand
CTGAACCTGGCGCGCTCCACCTCCACGCTCTCCGGTGGAGAATCCCAGCGCATCCGGCTGGCCACGCAAATCGGCTCCGGCCTGATGGGTGTTTTGTATGTGCTCGACGAACCGACCGTGGGCCTGCATCAGAAGGACAACCTGCGGCTGATCGACACGCTTAAAAAACTGCGGGACATGGGCAACACGGTGCTGGTGGTGGAACATGACGCGGACATGATGATGGCCTGCGATCATATTGTGGACATGGGGCCGGGCGCCGGCGCCCAGGGCGGCGAGGTCATTTTTCAGGGCACCCCCGCCGAGGTGCTCAAAAGCGAAACATCGCTCACCGGCAAATATTTATCCGGAAAGGAATCCATCGCGCTTCCCGCCAAAAGGCGATCCNNNNCGCCTCAATCAGCATTCCGGCGGCATGGGAAAAATCCGGAAGATCAAAGATCTGGGAGGCATTGAGCGGGTCATCATGATCAATCAGCAACCCATCGGACGGACACCGCGATCCAATCCCGTCACCTACACCGGCATCTTTTCTTTTATCCGCGACCTTTTCACCGGCCTTCCGGAAGCGCGCGTGCGCGGCTACAAGCCGGGACGATTCAGTTTCAACGTCAAGGGCGGACGCTGTGAAGCCTGCGAAGGCAACGGACTTCTTAAAATCGAAATGCATTTCCTGCCGGATGTTTACGTCACCTGCGACGCCTGCCGCGGCAAGCGTTTTAACGCGGACACGCTGGACATTCACTACAAAGACAAAAGCATCGCCGACGTGCTGGATCTGACCGTCCACCAGGCGCTGGATTTTTTTGCCAACATTCCATCCATTCGCTCCCATCTGCAACTGCTGGCCGACGTCGGCCTCGGGTATATCCGCCTCGGGCAGTCGGCCACAACCCTGTCCGGCGGTGAGGCGCAGCGGATCAAACTGGCGCGGGAACTGGGGAAAAAAGTCAACTCGAACACCCTTTACATTCTGGACGAACCCACCATCGGCCTGCACTTCGCCGACATCCAGCGGTTGCTCGACGTGCTGATGCGTCTGGTGGATATGGGCAACACCATGGTCGTCATCGAACACAATCTGGACATCATCAAAAGCGCCGATCATATCATCGACCTGGGGCCAGAGGGCGGACCGGGCGGCGGACAAATTATCGCGGCCGGCACGGTTGAAGACGTGGCGAAAAACGAACAGTCTTCCACCGGATTTTTTTTAAAGAAAATTCTGTACGATCAACATCAGCGGGCGGCCGGTCAAATTTGATGGAAACCCCCACGGCATTTGTCCCGACGCGATGCGCGTTTTACTGACAGGTTATACGGATACGGATGCCATCATCGACGCGATCAACTCGGGCGGTATTCATTTGTATCTGACCAAACCGTGGCACAAAGACGAGCTGCTCCATACGATCCGGCAGATGCTGACCAAAGCGGAACTGGTGATTGAGAACCGGCGATTGGACGAACTGGTCAAAAAACAAAATGCGGAATTGCTGGAGCTCAACAAAAATCTGGAAGAAAAAGTGCGTCTCAAAACACAGCATCTGGACCAGCGGGCCGGCGAGCTCAAAACCAGTTACGAGAGGATTCGGCTTATTCTGGAAGGCGCCGTGCTGGCCATGTCCAAAATCGTGGAAAGCCGGGATCCGTATACGGCAGGCCATGAACAACAGGTCGCTAAAATCGCCTGCAGCATCATGAAAGAATGGACGGTTCCGGCTATCCGCAAGGCTTAAAGGGAGAGGATATTCTTCTGGAATCACGGATTATCGGCGTTGCCGACGTCATCGAAGCCATGTCGTCGCACCGGCCCTACCGCCCCGCCATGGATATTGAAATGGCCCTGGAAGAAATCGCCAAATTTCGCAACATTCTATACGACGCAAGCGTTGTCGACGCCTGCCTGAACATTTATAAAGCCGAAGGTCCAAAAGGATTTCAGTAGCCGGAAACCTAGCCTTTACCTGTACAGCTGATTTGCTTCAATATACCGGATAACCTTGTCAGGGGTCAGATATCTGACCGATTGCCCCTGCTGAATCTTTTCCCGGATATGGGATGATGAAATATCCAGAAAGGTGGTCCGGCGGAAAAAAACAGAACGACCCTGCGGGTTTTTGAAAATGTCGTTTCCCTCATCATAAACATAACGCGCCGCCGTATCCGGCGGCAGAATCTGAAGAAGGCCTTTATTTTCATACCCCGGCCGGGTGATCACCGCAAAGTGACAAAGCGATAAAAGCTTATCCCACTCCTGCCAGGTGGTGATCGCGTCAAACGCATCCTGTCCGGTGATGAAATACAATTCTAAACCCGGATCATGGGAATCTAAAAAATATTGGACCGTATCAATC
The DNA here is from genome assembly GCA_003506745.1 of Syntrophaceae bacterium. Taxonomy (GTDB): domain Bacteria; phylum Desulfobacterota; class Syntrophia; order Syntrophales; family Smithellaceae; genus UBA8904. The sequence goes on along the minus strand of DNYQ01000167.1, from coordinate 8,065 downwards.
GAGTATGACTTTCCCGGCCGCCGGCCTTCCACATCCGATAACGAAAAGGAATCATTGCCGGCAATGGCCCCTTGCAGCATTTGCAGGCGATGTTCAAAGGAAGCCATTCCGCGTTCGGTCTTATGCGGCGGTGAAGCCGCGGGAATAAAGATGACGCGCTCCAGATCCAGGAGTGTCATCAGTTCCTCGGCGGCGCGCAGGTGGCCGAAATGAACCGGATTAAATGTCCCGCCGAAGAGTCCCCACTTCATGTGCGGACCTGACCCGCGCCGTAAATGATAAACTTGGAGGTGGTGAGTTCCTCGAGTCCCATCGGCCCGTAGGCATGCAGCTTGGTGGTGGAAATGCCGATTTCCGCGCCCAGGCCCAGCTCAAAACCGTCGCTGAAGCGGGTGGAGGCGTTCACCAGCACCGTGGAAGAATTCACTTCATTTAAAAACCGCTGTGCGTTCGCGTAATCTTTCGTGATGATCGATTCCGTATGCAGCGATCCGTATTTTTCAATATGCGCGATGGCTTCATCCATCGATTCCACGACCCGCACGGCCAGAATCAGGTCCAGATACTCCGCATACCAGTCTTCTTCGGTGGCGGCATCGATATCTTTTAGAATTTTTCTCGTCTTTTCGCAGCCCTTGAGCAGAACGCCGGCCTTCTGCAGCGTTTCAGCCATCTTCGGCAACCATTCAGGAGCGATGTCCGCATGCACCAGCAGGGTTTCAAGCGCATTGCAAACGCCCGGGCGCTGCACCTTGGCATTGGCGCAGATATTGACGGCCATTTCCGGATCGGCAGCGGCATCCACAAAAATATGACAGACGCCTTTGTAGTGCTTGATCACGGGAATCCTGGACTGGGCAACCACGGCCCGGATCAGATCTTCGCCGCCGCGCGGAATGATTAAATCAATCTGCTCATCAAGCTGCAGCATCGTTGAGACCGCCTCGCGGTCGGTAAACGGAATGGCCTGAATAGCCTTGTCCGGCAAGGGGCTTTCCTTCAGGACATCCTGCAAAACAGAGGCGATGGCCAGATTGGAATGAATCGCTTCCGAACCGCCGCGTAAAATGACCGCGTTGCCTGATTTTAGACACAGGGCGGAAGCGTCCACCGTGACATTGGGGCGCGATTCGTAAATGATGCCGATCACGCCCAGGGGAATCCGCATCCGTCCCACCAAAAGGCCGTTGGGGCGTCGCCACATGGACGTCACCCTGCCCACCGGATCAGGCAGAGCCGCGACTTCCCGCAACCCCTGCGCCATGGCCTGAAGGGTTGCGTCCTTAACCGTCAGCCGGTCGATCATGGCACTGGAAAGTCCTTTTTCTCCGGCCGCGCGAACATCCCGTTCATTTTCCGATACAATAAGATCACGATGCCGGATCAGTTCATCGGCCATCCGTAAAAGGGCGGCATTTTTTATATCGGTGGAACTGCGGGCAAGGCGGCGTGACGCCGCAAGCGCGTCTTCGGCTATTTTTTTCACGGAACCGGAAATATCCATTTTTTGCCTCTATTTGAATCTGTTAAAATGACTTGCAATTTCTGTAATTATTGATAAAAGCCGCATCAACTCCAAAGCAGCGGAACCGTTTGGAGAAAATGCCTTCTGTTGACAGGGGGTTCGTCCAGCGGTTCAAAGAATATTTACAAGACAAAAGGATACGTGTCAAGATCTTTACCCGGGTAGATTGTCATGAGTCGATTGCGCATTAAAGCCGGAAAAAAAGCCTACGAAATCATCAAAGACGGCGGATTTAACTTTGATGACGTCTGTGCATATTTCGGAGCGGCCGTGGGGCCGCGCTGGCTTGTTGCCAGCGGATTTGATCTGACGCTTCTGGAGCAAAACATCCTGGGACGCTCCCAGGCCGTGCATCTCATCGGATCGTCCGCCGGCGCCTGGCGTTTTGCCGCATGGCTTCAGCCGCAGGACGCCGACTGTTACCGGAAATTTATGGACGCTTACATCAACATCACCGTCACCAAGAAAGACACGCCTGTAACGATTCTGGAAAAATTCACCCATGTTCTTAATGCGTATATCGAAGATGACGCTCTCCCCTTTGCCTTGGCCAACAAACGCTACCGTTTATCGGTCATCACGGTTCGCTCACGGGGTCTGGTCGCCTCCGAAAACATCCTGCTGCAGAAAAGCGCCCTGGCCGCTTGTTACGTTCTGAATTTCTTCAGCCGGGACAATGTTTACCGTTTTGCCGACCGGGTGGTTTTTTATAACGGGTCCAAACCGCCGCCCTTTTGCTTCCAACCGCAATTCCGGGGCAGATATGTGCGGCTCAACGAAATTAATTTCAGACATGCCGTGATGGCTTCCGGTGCGATTCCGCTGGTCGTTGCCGGCGTAAAAAATATTTTCGGCGCCCCCCGCGGTGTTTACCGCGACGGCGGTTTGATCGACTATCATCTGTCGCATCAGTATGCCGCAAAGGAAAATGACCTGGTGCTCTTCTTTCATCATCAGGAACGGATCATCCCCGGCTGGCTGGATAAAAAAATCAAAAAGCGCGCTCCGGATGATCAGACATTGAACAACGTTGTGATGGTCTTCCCGTCGCAGTATTTCATCGACCGGCTTCCTGACGGCAAAGTCCCGGATCGTGATGATTTTCTGACGTATATCGACGACAGCAGACGGCGGATTGAAAACTGGAACAAGGCCGTGGCGTTGTCCGCTCCGCTGGGCGAAGATTTTCTGGAACTGGTCGCAAGCGGCAAGATTCGGGAAATTGTTGAAAAGTTTTAGTGTCTTATGATGATCATTCAGGAACTTCTCGACATTTACAAATCCTGCACGCTTTGTCCGCGCGCCTGCCGCGTTGACCGGACGAAAGGCGAACCGGGCTACTGCCGCCTGCCTTCCGATATCGTCATGGACTGCGCTCTGGCCCATCACGGAGAGGAGCCGCCGCTTTCGGGCACCGGCGGCGCCGGAACCATTTTCCTTTCTTCCTGCAATCTGGGATGCGTCTATTGTCAGAATTATCAAATTTCGCACTCGGTGGATGGCCGCCGTCTGACCGTGATCGAACTGGCCCGGATCATGCTCAACCTGCAAAAAAGCGGCTGCCACAATGTTGAACCGGTAACCCCGACACCTCAGACGCCTTTGATCATGGAAGCGCTGTGTCTGGCAAGGGCCCAGGGCCTCACCGTCCCGTTTGTTTTCAACTGCGGCGGCTATGAAAATCCGGATGTCATCCGGATGCTCGACGGCATGGTCGATATCTATCTGCCGGATTTCAAATACGGCATGGAAGAAGACGCCCGGATGTTCTCCGACGCGCCGGACTATCCGAAGTTCGCCATCGCTTCTATTCGGGAAATGGTCCGGCAGGTGGGCGATGATTTGACCGTGGAAAACGGCATTGCGGCGCACGGCATCATCATCCGCCATCTGGTTTTACCCGGGCGTCTGGAAAATTCCAAAGCGGCGCTGAGACTTCTGAAAAATGAAATATCAACCAACGTCCCGATCAGCCTCATGTCGCAATATTCACCGACGCCCAAAGTGCGCTCTCACGAGCAACTGGGACGCAGGATCACCCACCGGGAGTATGATGAAATTCTCCATTTTGCGCTGCAGTTGAATTTTGAAAATCTGTTTGTTCAGGACGTCAGCGACGATCAGTTAATGCCGGATTTCGACCGGGAGCATCCCTTCGAGAAGGAACGAAGAAGATGACGCGCGCCGACATGCAAAAGATTTACGACCAGTTTGCCGACACCTACGATCAAAACCGCGGTTTATTCGACATGTCCGAAATTATTGACGATTTTTTCCGGAGACTGCCAGGGCAGCCGGGACGGCTCCTGGATCTGGGCTGCGGCGCGGGAGAACCCTTCCCCGCTTATTTTATTGCCCGGGGCTGGCAGGTCACGGGCGTTGATTTTTCTTCCCGAATGCTCGCGCTGGCCCATCGCTATCAACCGGACATGAAAACCATTCTCGCCGATATTCGCGACGTGGAATTTCCCGATGAAACCTTTGACGCAATCACGGCCATTTATTGCCTGTTTCATATCGAACATGAAAAACACAGGGATATTTTTCAGAAGATCTTTCGTTTTCTGAAACCCGGAGGCAAATCGCTTTTTACCTACGCCACGAAGGAATATACCGGAGCGGAAATTTTCAATGGATACAAGGAATTCATGGGCGAAAAATTGTTCTACAGCCATACGACGCCCGGCAACCTGTCCGCCATTTTAAAATCCATTGGTTTTACAATAGAATCCGAGCAATATCGAAACATCGGCGGCGAAACTTTTCTCTGGATGACCATTGCCAAACCGGAATAATCTTGGCCTTTCCGTAAAAGACGCCCTGGAGTGGAAGCTGGAAAACTTATAATTCAACCACCCTCATTATCCGCTGTTTCCGTTTTGCCGCCTGTTGTAGTAAGCTTGGGCCTTGGCCAGCGCGCGGATGGCCCGCTCCGGCGAAGAGTATGCCATGATGCCTTTGGCATCGAGCTTGCGGACGATGTTGCGGTCGCCCGGTTCGTCAAAGCCGATGATGTCGATCACCGGAATGATCGGCTTGTTGAACTGCCGGATCTGCCGCACGATCAGATCCACCAGCTCCTTTTCTCCATCAATCATTTTCTGCGCCGGTTCTGCCATAGCCTCGCGCGGCAGCACGGGCGAATCCAGCCAATGCGTGGCGCGGCAGGTCATATAGCCCAGACCCAAAAGGAGAACGGCGTCCAGATCCTCGTGCTCCAGGAGCGCCGCCGTGGAGTCGGTGATCATCGAAACTCTCCCCGGCGCGACCAGGTCCACCGGGTTGCGCCGGCTCCAGAAAGGCGGCAGATAGGCGTCGAGCATTTCGACCACCCGGTTGGAAAGCGGTGGAATTTCCAGGCCGGCGGCCTCGCACAAATCGGCGGCAAGGACCCCCAGGCCTCCGCCCTGCGTAACGATGCCGATACGCCGGCCCCGGATCTCGGGCTGGGAAAGCAGAAGCCCCGCGATGTCAACCATCTCGTCGATGGTTTCCGCGATGATGATGTTTGCCTGGCGACAGACGGCGCGAAACACCGCAAAGCTGCCGGCCAGGGCGCCCGTATGCGACCGGGCCGCATCGGCGCCGACGGCCCCGATGCCCCCCTTGAGCAGAATCACCGGCTTGACGGCGGAAACGCGGCGAACGGTTTCGATAAACCGGCCGCCCTGGCGCACCCCTTCCACGTAGAGACAGACGACTTTTGTCTTGTCGTCCGTCTCCAGATAGTCCAGATAATCCTCCACGGTCAGGTCCGCCTCGTTGCCGGAGCTGACCAGACGGCTCATGCCGATTCCGCGCCGGATCAAGCGGTCGGCAATGGAGGTTCCCAGATTGCCGCTCTGGGAAATAAGCGCGACGGCGCCCGGCTGATACTGCGAAACGGCCATGACCGCCCGCACGCGGCGGGGATAGGCGCTGTAAATCCCCATGGTGTTGGGCCCCACCATGCGGATACCGCAGGCGCGCGCTACGCGGAGAACTTCTTCCTCCAGCGCTTGGCCCGGGGCGCCCGTCTCGCCGAAACCGGCGGTAATCACCACGGCGGCGGAAATACCCGCGGCGCCGCAGTCGCGAAGCGCGTCCGCCACTTTTTCCTTCGGCACGACAATCACGGCCAGATCGGCGCTCCCCGGCGCATTGGCCAGATTGCGATACATCGGCCGGCCGAACCAGTCGCCGCCCTTGGCATTTACCGCATAGACGGGACCTTCGTAGCCTCCCCGAAACAGGTGATGGAGAATATTGAACCCCCACTTGGCCGGAGAGGTGGACGCGCCGATAAAAGCGATGGCCCGGGGTTCAAACAATGACGTAAAAAACGAACGGGAATTCATAACTGCTCCTTTTTGTTACAACCATCCTGAAAATCAAGAACCGTTATCCACGTTTTTTGCCGCATGCGCCGACTCGACCGGTTCCGGAGGTGCACCATGGCACATTTGCAGTGAAACATCAATACCGGACGCAAGAGACTTGAGCCTGCAGCTTCTGGTTTCGAATGGGCTTTCCCGGCGCATAACGACTGGAATTGCGGACATTATTTTTCAGCCGTGGGGCGATGCGTAATCGCGGGTTGGATATTTTCCAAAGATAGTATATAGGCCGGACAAAGAGGACAAAGTGCCCCTCTGCGCCCGGTTTCGGCCCGTGCGCGGACCGAAAGATTTTTTTGGAGAGCTGGACGGCACCGTCCATTATTCCTATCGCGGCGGCTCGACGCAGGTGGAGGTGTGTGTGGAATAAAGGGCCAGTTCGCTCATCATTCCTCCTGATGCCGGTTTTGGTCTTGCAGGCACCCCGCCCGGCCGCCTACTTTCCTGTCCTTGCCTCGTCATCAAAGATGCCGCCCGCCGCCACCAGCACAATCAATATTCCAATGATCCATTTTCGCATAACACCCCTCCTTGTATATTCTTCAAGTTGAGATCAAGGTCACCTTCTTGAAGTTGATTTCATCTCTTTTGAAGCTGTGTCGCGATATGTGAATGGAACGAAAACAGGGTCAGGGCATTTTAAAAATACTGACCCCGGCCGGCGGCTGAAACTGGAATAATTTTGAGGACAGTCCGGCGTTCATTTTGATGCCCGAAAATCTCAGATGCGTGGAATTCCCCATCACATCGTCAAAACTGACCTGAAGAATATGAAAGCTGCTTTTCGCAACCGTCATCTGCAGATATTGATAGGATGCTCCCTTTTCACGGGGATATAATTGCAGCAGGTAGTTGCCTTCCCTGTCCGTTGCATGGGGGGTGGCGTATTGAATCTTAAAATCATCATTCAGTTTTCCCAGGCCGGACAGAAACTTGATCAGGGCTTCGGATTTGAATATCTTATCAGATTCCTGCACATAAACCGTTTTATCCTTCGGCAGATAGAGCCAGGCTTTTTGCGCATTGATAATCAGCTTTTTCGCTTTTGGCTTTTTATAATCCCAAAGCATCTGCCTGGGATTTTTAAAATAGACGATCCCCTCTTCCGTATCCGTTTTACGAATAGACTTCACGGTGGTTTCCTGAATAAAACCGGCCTGAAAGTCCTGGGTTTTTTCATAAATCTGCTGCAACCGGCCAACGGTTTCATCAATGTGGGGCGGATCGGCGGCGCCGAATTTGGGGAGTAAAACAATCCCCAAAAAGATAATCATAAAAGCCGCCAGGATCTTTGCTGATATAAATAACCCATTTTTATCGAGATTTGTCTTGATCATTTTTTATTTACCAAAATATGGAAAAGTTGATCGTCATGGCACATTTTTTTCAATGGAGTTTATATCTTTATCCTGATTGATTCATAAGTTACCATGATTAAAGGGTATATTTATAACTGTCCGATATTATTGTTATATATTCTTGCCCAAACCTTAAGCAATCCGGTCTAAAAGCTCAACCATTGCGGACTTGCCAAGGCTATCAACATGGCTATCCACAGGCCTTTCCACAGCATTGTGGAATACAATTCCCCCAGCCCGTATTAACTCTATAAAAACAGGCAAAAGGCGTCTATTTTTCAAGCCACTTTCAATCGATCTGCACACGCCAGCCGAAGGGATCCTCCTTGATTCCATACTGAATCTGGAGAATTTCATTATATAACATGTCGGCAAGCGATCCGGTCTTCCCTTCGTTAATGAGATATTCCTTCTTTTGGAAATAAATCTGTCCAACCGGTGAAATAACGGCGGCTGTTCCCGAGGCAAAAGCCTCCTTGAGGGTTCCCTTTTCGATTGTGTCGATCACTTCCGTCATGGCCAGCCGTCTTTCAGTGACTTTCACGCCCAGATGCGTCGCCAGTTTAATAACGGAATCGCGCGTCACACCCGGCAGAATGGTTCCTCCCAGCGGCGGCGTGATCAATTCATCGCCGATCACAAAAAAGATATTGCTGGTCCCCACTTCTTCCACATACTTATTTTCCCGCGCGTCCAGCCAGAGCACCTGCGAGTAGCCCATATCGCTGGCCACGCGGCTGGCATATAGGCTCATGGCATAATTGCCCGCCGATTTAATGTTGCCCGTTCCGCCCGGCGCCGCCCGC
>DNYQ01000274.1 GCA_003506745.1 Syntrophaceae bacterium | reverse complement strand
CGGCCAGATTCAGTTCTTCGTCAGAGGCGGAACGATGGGGATTGAAAGAGATACAGTAAAAGCCATTGAGAAATCGATTATTGATGATAATCATTATCAAAAGAGTCAACCCGTCCAGCCTATCCCACAGACTTCCCCGGCACCGGATAAAACCGTTAAAAAAGGTGAACCAGTTGATCTGAAGGCTTATCAGGAGAAAATGGCCAAATTAAAAACCGAATTGAACAAGACGCTCTCCCGCATCAAAAAAGCCACCGCCAAAGACGACACTTACGAAAAGGATCAGGCAACGGAAGAAAACCGCAGGATTTCCGCCGAGATGTGGAGCCTGACGGATGAATTAAAGGAAAAAAACGACGGAAAACTGCCCGGCGACTGGTGGGCGGGAGTCGGACAAGAAGAGTAGCGAAGCTTTGGGAGTAATCGCTCCAACTCTAATTAACATCACGCCAGGCTATGCGTGTTCCTTGTCTGCTTGATTGAATGTTGCTGAGGTTGGAAAGGGCTGCGGAACTGTAAAACAGGTTGACACCGCCGGTAAGATCGATCAGTTTTGCAGTATGGCCGATGGTAAGCAACGAGCCGAATATATTCGCCGTGCCGGCGCCGAAAACCCTTCCTGAACCCCTCAAAATGACAAGCCCTTCATACTCGAAGTTGCCCACAACATTCAGTTGGCCGCCGTCATCAATGATAATGATCCCCGCACCGTTCCCGGTGCCATTGAGTGTTACCCCGTTTGGGATGACCGTGACGGCAGGATTGGCCCTTGTTCCCAGCGTGGACTGGTAAAGCGGGGTTGCCGTGCTGCCACTGTCAACAATCATTTGCACGTATGCATCATACGCCGCTTCCCGGCTGGCGCCCAATTGTTGCGTTGGAACTCCTCCCAGGTGAGCGGAAACTTCTCCGGTTAGCGTAGGGGTCATCACCGTGAAAAGACCCGGGACAGCAGGCAAAGCGGTCGCCGTCGTTTCGCAGGCACTGCCGTTGCAGTTTGGATCTGCGGGGACAGGATAATCATGACCGTCAACAGCATACCCCCCGCCGACGCCTGTTTTAAAATCAACAGCAGGCCCGCCGCCATACATGGTCACCGCGCCGTCAGCGTTCTGGGGCAACAGTGCAATCTTTTTGATGACGACCTCAATGGTCCTGGAGGCATTATTGTACCCCGTTCCGGTCACGCGAAACACATAAAGGTTGTTGGCACTGTCGTAACAGTAAAGATTCACCGGCGTGTTGAAGGTAATCCCCGAAGGCGCCGTCACGGGAATGGTTATGCACTGTCCGGTAGGGCAAGTTCCGCTGTTGATGATTGTTGGTGTAGCATTGGTTGTGGGATAATTCACATTGTCCAGTTTATCGCGTAAGTAAGCTATCACCTCATCAGATCCAGCTTCAGCATTATAAAGAGCCCGCTGACTCTCCCTGTAGTTAGCGCCTATTTTTGAATCGGTTGATGTCATCGTAGCGGCTGTAAAGCCAACCACAACCAATACGGCAAGCAGCATGACGGCAATGACCAAAACCATGCCTTTTTCATTATTTATCTTTTTCAGCGGTTGCGGAATTTTCATATATGACCTCGCCGGATTTTTTTACTGTCCATATTAATTAACTTATCCTGTTATTGTAGCGCTTTATGTTTTTCTCTCAAAATCCGGATGATTCCAAATTACGCGGCGCAACAACTGAAACCAGATTGTAATAAAGGTAATTGCCCGTATTCCGATCAACATTTGCCGTCCGGGTTGTGATGCTGATTTGTACTCTTCGAATCAACGACAGGTTGGTGGTAGCTGTTGTTCCGGTTGCGGGCAAATATGTAAAAGCAAGGGCTGATACATTTTCAACAACGGGCATCTTATTTGCAGTAGTGGACGATTTACGTCCCAGCGCCGGGACGCCGCTGGATGTATAGACGTCATAAGTAATATTTTCATGGGCGTCGTCACGATCCCCGTCGGGGACACCGGTACCGGAAGCATCGGTCACATCCATCGTGAAGCTGATGGAATTGGCGTTAGCCGCGGTGATCCCCAAACAAGGTGCATTGGTCGCCGTTGTTGTGCCCGTGCATCTGGCCATGGAACTGGGACCATAACCGGCCATCGTAAGATCCCTGGAAATCATTGCCATGGCCATGCGGGCATTTTGCTGCATTTCCGTAATCTGCTCTTGTTTATTGAGTTCTTTATTCTGCATATTAAACACCGAATAGACGGCAGCCAGCAATACCAACCCAACGGCCATCGCAATCATTAATTCAATCAGCGAAAAACCTGTGGGCTTATTCTTGACATTCGAAAATTCAGACATGTCTGTCGAGATTATGAAGTTTTTTTTATTCATATTTTTTTCAAGTTTCTTTTTATTTTCTGGTAATCATTGTACTCAAGTCCACGTAATGATAATTACCCTGCCATTGCCAACGGACCTGCATCAAAATACTTTTGCGAATTGGACATCTTCCAGTTGCACTACCGAAACAACAAGGGTGAGGTGTACCCGAGGCGGTGCATGAATCGTTTCCTGTAACCGTGCTTACGATCCACTGCCTTTGATAACCGGGAAAACCTGTGACATCTGACCAACTGGTGGTTAATATGTTATTGAAATTTGTATCACTGTTCTGACTGTCATTCTTTAGCGTTTCCATTTGATCTTTCGCTAAAGTTGTGGCTGTTGTTATCATTCTATTTAAAGAATTTCCTTTAATAACCATCACCGTGACGGATACCAGAGACAAAATCGCAACTGTTAGAATGAACATGGCGATCAGAATTTCAATAAGCGTAAACCCATGATTTCGTTTTATATTTCCATGATAATATTTTATTTTCTTCATATCCGCCCCATCAACTGATCTTAACGCGTCCAGCGGTGCTGATCGTTATGCTTTTTGAACCCGATGCTCCGGCAAGCCCCAAAGTGGCGCTGCCCGCTGTTCCGTTGGGATAGAAGGCAAAGATCGTCCCCGCCGCTGTTGTAAAAGTTACATCGCCGTAATCCGGATGCAAATCCCTGGTGACAACGTTTTCTCCCGTATCGATAGCGCCGTTTTTGTTGCCGTCGGTGAATATTTTATATTGATGGGTGTTTTCAATCCTCAGCGAGACCCACTTGTTTTGCGTAACAGCCTGCTGCCTGGCATTCATCAAATCCACAAACATTTGCATGGTTGCCCCGCTCAGTCTCCGGGACTTCAAATAGTCCATAAAATTGGGCGCGGCAATACCGACCATGATACCGATAATGGCTATGACAATCATGATCTCAATGATCGTAAAACCGCCGACCGATCTTTTTTTCATTACAACACCTGAGATATCCTCTTTAATCCGTTATTGAAAAAGCAAATTATATGCCAGCCATGAAGCGCTGCACCGGTTGAAGTTCAAATATCACATTTGATGGCAGTATATTACGGTCTAAACAATCTTTTGTCAACGCCTATCGGGACTTAAATACACGACGGCTGATTGGTCATTTACACAGATTAACGGCGCTTTTCACCCTTCCCGTTAAGACCGGACAATCAGAAATCTCATGAACGCGTCGCCCCAGAATATCCAGGCGACGGCCGCCGCCGACAGGAAAGGCCCGAAAGGAACGGCGTATTTCGTGTCCTGCTTTTTGATGATCATGGCGGTAATGCCAATGACTGCTCCGGTTAAAGAACTGAACAGCAAGACGAAGATTAATGATTTCCAACCGAGAAAGCCGCCGATCATCGCCAGCAGCTTAATATCGCCTCCGCCCATGCCTTCCCGCCTAGTGATTAATTCATAGACAAGAGCAATCGTTAAAAGGACGCCGCCGCCAATCAGCAGGCCAATGAGCGCCTCAAGACAGGGAAGTTTGACGATAAAAACAGCCGCCAGAAAAAACAGGGGAATGCCGGGCAGGGATAAAATATCGGGAATAATCTGATGATCCAAATCAATGAAGGTAATAATTATCAGGACGGCCGTGAAAATAAAAAAAACCAGAAAGTTCAGGGTGGGTCCGAATTTTATAAAGAGCATCAGCGCCAGAAGGCCGGTGAGAAATTCGACCAGCGGGTAACGCCAGGAAATCTTTGAGCCGCAGTCGCGGCATTTGGCGCGCAAAATCAGAAAGCTTACAATCGGAATATTATCGTAAAAGCGAATCGGATGGTGGCAGGAAGGACACTGAGACGCAGGCTTGACAATGGATTCTCCCGCGGGAATGCGGAAAATGCAGACATTAAGAAAGCTGCCGATGGCGGCGCCGAAAATGAAGGCAAAAACATCTAAAAAAATCATGAAAAATACCTTTTTAGTCATTCCGGACTTGACCCGGAATCCAGTATTTTCGATGTTTTCCTGGATTCCCGCCTGCGAGGGAATGACAACTGGCGTGATTTTTATCGGCTTAACTTCGCGCCGACAAGACGGTTCAGGCTGATACCCGATTCCGATGACTCAATGGCCAGATTTCGATGAACCTCATAAGTATCATTTTCGATGAACAAACGCACTTCTCTTTGACGGGATTATCTCGATCAGCGATCTAAGCGCCTTATTGACCACATCGGAAGTCGGGAAGTACTTTCGCACGTCCGGTTCCAGCATGACCGCACCTTCTTCAAGCTTGAAGTATTGAACCGTGTCGTCGCCGTCTTCATTGCGAATAACGACCTTATGACCCTCGCGGTATGCTTTGTAGTATTTGCCTCGGACCCCACCCTTCATGTTGGAAAAGTCGTATTCCGGTCTCATTTCTTCTACAGATATTGGCTCTTCGCTCTTAGCCTTCTTCATAGTTTCTCCTTTCACGCACCGTTGCTTTGCGGCAACTAATGATGCGTATTTTACCCTGTCTTCCCGCATGAATCAATACAAGAATCCGGTCTTTGGCGGACACACCGATGTTGACATAGCGCTCCTCCGTTTCAGAATGGTCAACATCTGGATAGGTAAGCAGAAAAGGGTCATTGAAAACCGTTTTCCCTTCATCGAAGGGCACCTTGTGTTTAATGAGGTTCTCTCTTGCCTTGACTTCATCCCATTCAAATGTCAGTTTCATTCGATCTTCCGTATTTCAGTTTCATTTCGATGAACAAAATTAATATACTTGGCAATTCTTTTCCGATTATCGATTGAAATTCTAGTCTATTTGAGACAGAAAGAAAAGTAAAACATGTTGGACATCAGAATTGCTTTGCATTGATTGTTTCATTCAGGTAATAAAATTTTCATGACGGACGAACAATACATGAAGCTGGCGCTGAAACTAGCCGCCAGGGGTAAGGGCTTGGCCAGTCCCAATCCGATGGTGGGAGCTGTCCTTGTCAAAAACGGCAGGATCATCGGCCGGGGGTATCACCGCTGCTGCGGCGAAAACCACGCGGAAGTGAACGCCATTCAAAGTGCGACGGAAAATGCAGCCGGGTCCACGATTTATGTAACGCTGGAACCCTGCTGCCATCACGGCAAAACTCCGCCCTGCACGGATCTCATCATCCGTCACAAAATCGCCCGCGCCGTGATCGGCGCCACCGACTCCAACCCGCTGGTTTCCTGCCGGGGCATTTCCTGCCTGCAAAGCGCGGGAATTGACGTTACAACCGGCGTCCTGGAGAAGGAGTCCCGCGATCAAAACGAAGTTTTCTTTCACTTTATGGAAACAGGGCTGCCGTTTGTGACAGTCAAATACGCGCAAACGCTTGACGGCCGCATCGCCACCGCCACAGGCCACTCGCAATGGATCAGCTCTCCTGCGTCATTGAAATTCGCCCACCAGTTGCGCGCCTGTCATGACGCTATTCTGGTGGGCATCGGAACCGTGCGAAAAGATAATCCGACGCTGACGGTGAGAATGGTTCGCGGCCGCAATCCTGTGAGAATCATCCTGGACTCCGGCCTGGCTATGCCGAGGGATGCCAACGTAATGCAAAATCTTTCTCAAACGCCAACCTGGATTGTGACGACAAAAAATAGTTCCGATCCCCGTTTTCAGGAGTTGAAAGCGGCAGGGGCCGAACTGATCACGGTGGACGCGGACGAGCAAAATCACGCCGACTTGAAAAAACTGCTGCCGGTCCTCGCAGCCAGACATATTTCTTCCATTTTAATCGAAGGCGGGGCGCAGATCATTACGTCCGCTTTGAAAGGCAACCTGGTCAACCGCCTGATCACGGTGATTGCGCCGAAGATCATCGGCAAAGGTATTGAAGCGATCGGAAATCTCGACATTCGCAGTCTGAACGAGGCAAAAATATTATCCATGCGCAAAATATTGAAAAAAGGCGCGGATGTGATTATCGACAGCCGTTTGTCGCCACCATAACGCTTTTGGCCGCCTTGATGCCGTCCAGCGCCGAACTGATGATTCCCCCCGCGTAGCCTGCTCCTTCTCCGCACGGGTAAAGCCCCCGGATGTTTTCGCTTTGACCATCCGATCCGCGGCAAATACGCACGGGTGAAGACGTGCGGGTTTCCACACCGATCAGGTGGGCCTCCTGCGAGATAAACCCCGGCATGTTTCTTCCGAATTGTAAAATACCCTCCCGCAGAGCGTCCGCCGTAAAATCCGGAAGAACTTCGGAAAGACGCGCGGGTTTGACGCCGGGCAGAAAACTGGTCCGGCCGACCACGCCGGAAAATTTTTGCGAAACAAACTCGGAAAGCTTCTGCGCGGGAACACTGTAATTGCCGCCGCCCGCTTCAAACGCTTTTTCCTCCCATTCCCTGCGGAAGGCCAGACCGCAAAGGGGCTCTCCCGCTATGGCAAAGTCATCCACCCGCACATTGGCAACCACGGCGCTGTTGGCAAATTCTCCGCTCCGCTTATGATGGCTCATGCCGTTGGTTACCACCAATCCCGGAAACGCGCTGCAGCCGATCACCTGCCCTCCCGGACACATGCAGAAGGTATAAACGGAACGATTTTTTTCCCGGACGGCAGCGGTGATGAAATATTCCGCCGGCGGAAGTTTCGGGTGTTTAGACCATTGTCCGTATTGAATGGTGTTGATCAGGGACTGCGGATGTTCGACGCGCAACCCTATGGCAAAAGGCTTCGGCGCCATTTTAACGCCGCGTTGGTTTAATATTCCGTAAGTATCATCGGCGCTCTGTCCGATGGCCAGAATCACCTGCTTTGCGCTTATTTCCTCCCGGCCGTTGACCGCTACCGCCGCCATTTCATCCCGGCGGATGATCAAATCCGTCACAAGGGCTTCAAACCGGATATCACACCCCAGACTGATCAGCTTTTTCCTCAAATTGATAACAACCTGTCTCAGCCGGTCCGTTCCGACATGCGGCTTGGCATCCGTCAGGATGGACGGCGGCGCACCCATCTCCACCAGCACATTTTTCACCCATCCGGCATAGGAATTTTTGGTCCGGCTGGTCAATTTTCCGTCGGAAAAAGTTCCGGCCCCGCCTTCGCCGAAGAGCACATTGCTTTCCGGCTTCAGCAAGCCTTCTTCCCAGAATGAACGGACATCCACCGCACGCTTTTCAACAGGCCGCCCTCTTTCCAAAAGCAAAACGGGCATCCCGCTTATGGCAAGCGTGTAGGCGGCAAAGAGTCCGGCCGGTCCGCTGCCGACAATCACGACGGGAAGCTTCTCCACCTCCGGTAATTGGCGGCGCCCCTGGGGAGTAAAAATGTCCGGTCCATCAAAAAACGGCTCCATCCGGATTCCCTCCGGAAGTATTTTCGGAAGATCCGCGTCGCCGGTCAAACATATCTTTACGGCATAGACAAAATGCGGAGGCCGGTTGCGCCTGGCATCCAGGGCTTTTTTGATGATGGAAAGCGACGCAATGCTTTCAGC
>DNYQ01000090.1 GCA_003506745.1 Syntrophaceae bacterium | reverse complement strand
GTATTAATGGACGCAACGGCATTATCCAGAAGATTAATCATGACGCGATTGATCTGTTCGGCATCGAGATTGAATTTCGGCAATCCTTCCGCCGGACGATATTCAAAATGAATATCTTTATGCGCATCCATGAAAAGCGCCATCGCGTCGGACACCACCGCATTGAGATCATTGAGGGCAAGTGTCGTCACCGGCATACGCGCATAGCGGGAAAATTCATTCACCAGATTTTTCAGCACCTCCACCTGATCGATGATGGTCTGGGTGCATTCCTTGAAAACCGAGCCTTCCTCACCCAGTTTGTCGCCGTATTTGCGCTGAAGCCTCTGCGCGGAAAGCTGCACGGGCGTGAGCGGATTTTTAATTTCGTGCGCCATGCGTCTGGCCACTTCCCGCCAGGCCGCCGCGCGTTCGGCTTTCTGTAGTTCCGTTAAATCTTCGAACACTACGACGACGCCGGAATCGTTCCCTTCTTCATCCTCAATCGCCGTCAACGTCAGCAGGATCGTTAAAGCCTTGTCCCGCAGCGTAAGCTCCAGTTGTTTCTGCAGAACTCGTTTATGGCTCTCCTTCATTTCCAGCAGGAAGGAGTTCACCAAGACCAGATGTTCATCCGGCAAAAGGTCTCGATAATTCCGGGACAGGAGACGGGCGGCGTCAATCTCCAGTATGGCTTCCGCGGCATGGTTGATGGTTGTAATCGTGCCGATTTTATCCACGGAAATAATCCCTGCGGAAACATTCCGCAAAATAGCGGCCATGTATTTTCGCCGCTCTTCAAGAGAGATATTCGCTTCGATCAGTCCTGTTTTGCTTTTTTGCAAATCATCCGTCATGGTGTTGAACGACTTGACCAGAAGCCCGATTTCATCGTCAGCCTCAATGTTAATCCGGCTGTCCAGGTCGCCCTGGGTAATCCTGTTGGTCGCGGATACGAGATCCTGGATGGGATTGGTAATGCTTTGGGCAAGCGACAGGCCAAACCATGTCGCCAGGAAAATAATTACCAGCGTTACAATCGACAGGGTCACAACATAATTAAACTTAATCGGATTTTTCAGAAGTTTAATCTGTCCGTACTGTTCGGATGCGTTGGCGATGCTCCGCAGTTTATCAACAAACCCCTGTGGAACATTGTAGCTTACGGAAACACGGCCAATGACTTCCGTCCCGACGGCATAGGAGAAAACCGGCGCAACGCCCACAATCGCATCCCCGACAGGGGTGGGAGACACGGTGGCTATTTCCTTTCCCGAATAAATATCCTCCAGCATTTTCGGCGACAGAGCAACGGACGGCAGCAAAGCATTCTCGGCGTCGGCAAACACAAGGCTCCTGTTATTGAAATCAAAATAGACTTCCACCCTTCCAACTTTGTAGTTTTTCTGGCGCTGAGACAGCAGACTATTGAGATAATCGGCTCTCGCGGCCTCATAGAGCCGGTTTTTGGTGATGTCCGCGCTGATTTGGCGGGCATTAAATTTGGCCAGTTCCTCCGTCTGCGTGTAATACGTCTGGGCGACTTCCAGTGATCTCGCCAAGGCATCCCCGATTTTAATATTGAACCAGAGCTCTATCGAATAGGAGAGAAAATTGATGGCAAACAAAAAAAGCAGGATGGTTGGAACCAGCGACAAACCCACAAACGCGGCAACCAGCTTGGTGCGCAGCTTCGAGCCGATGACGCCCTTGCGGCGTTCGGAAAATAATTTAAAAACATTGCGGACAATCAGAAAAATCAGAAGAAGGATCAGGATAATATTGATGCTGGTCAGGCCATAGACCAGAATGTTCGCCGATATCGGCAGCTCTTTCCGGGAAGACAACTGACTGGCCAGAATCGTAAAAACAATCGCCAGACAGCCGACAACCAGCATAATAATGCGTTCACGCCGGCGTCTTTTTAATTCCCTTTCATCAAGATAAGCTTTTCTCGAGTTTTTTTTAACCTTCATGCGTAGATTTCCCGAAAATACACACCTGCATCCTTAATAGGAAAATCGGACTTTATACAGGGGTGTTTCAAAATCCCACAAGGAAACAAAAAACAGGACATATTCCATATTGAAAGGCAGTCTCACCCTGTCGATTTTAACCTTAATCTGCGCGTAGTAATTATTACCCCTGGACAAGGCGGAAATAGGAATCAAGGGAATTCCACTCAGATCCGCCATGGCTTTTTGCGCGCTTTCAAAATTCGGAAAGATTCCCGGCTGATCGGCGCCGTTTGTGGCAACCAAAAATATTTTCTTCAAATTGTCGTATTTGATGGTGCGGCGAATCTCTTTGCCGACAATATGCTTATCCCATAGATAGGGCCTTTCCTGATAGACATCCAATTGAAGCGTAAAAATGGCGGGAACACCCGCCAGAATAGCCGCTTCCATCTCTTCTCTAAAACAATCGATTAATCGGGCGTATAATAGAACATCCCCCGTGTTGCTGGTAATTAAAACGTCAACCAACCGGGGTTCCATCTCCGTCTTTGCCGATACCGGGCCGGTAACGGTTATAAACAAGGTCAGCAAACAAATGCAGACGGCCGCCCCAAAACGAAACTTATTATTTTTCATACCAACCATTTTCTTTCCATAAGGATGGGGGTATCCTAGGTAACCTATCAATAAAAATCAAGGTTAATTTAGG
>DNYQ01000107.1:2152-4342 GCA_003506745.1 Syntrophaceae bacterium | reverse complement strand
CTTCCTTCTTTCTTCTTCCAGCTCCTTCAGTTCTTTTTCCATGGCGCCCTCCTGTTCTCTGATTGCCATATGGCATGCAGAGAATAGGAGCGAAAACCAATCTTGTCAATACATTTTTTATTCCATACCTACTTTTTTGTCGCAGACCCATCGAGGCAACGGGTGATTGGCAGAACATCCGTATCTTTCATTAAATATTTTTCAATCAGGCCCACTTTGACTTACAATTTAGCATCAATTCTGTTATGTTCCCCCGGTAGAAAATTCGATTATTCATCTGGAAAGGAGAGAAATCATGCCCAATCAAAAACCCTGGTTAAAGTTTTATAAGAATGTGCCGGAGACGATCGACTATCCCCGAGTAACCATGTACGAAGCTCTGATGCAGACGGTCGAAAAAAATCCGGACCGCATCGCTTATGATTTTTTCGATTACACCTCAACATATCGTCAGTTTGCCAAGGACATCGATATTTGTGCCAATGCGCTGGCCTCCCTCGGNNTGCTTTTATGCAGCCAATAAGCTCGGGGTGGTGGCCAGCATGATCCACCCGCTCTCCACGCCCGCTGAAATCGCCTATTACCTGAATGTCAGTAAAAGCAAGGTTGCCATTACGTTAGACCTGTTTCATGAAAGTTTCAAAAACCTTCCGGAGAAAACCCCGCTGGAGTTGCTCATCCTGACGGAAATATTTGACCAGATGACTCAGGGGCAGCCCATGGCGGAAAAGCCCGTGCCGGACGCAGGACCCGCTGTCAGGTGGTGGAAGGATCTGATGACCGCCCCGCACCCGCAGGCGCCGAAAACGGATATGCAGACCGATGAAATGGCTGTCATCCTGTACAGCGGCGGGACGACGGGTTTTCCGAAAGGGATCATGCTCTCCAACTACAATTTTATCAGTGAAGGATTGATGGTGGCCAACTGGGGCGGCGGTGAACTGATGGCGGAGGATTCATCCATTCTGGCGATCCTGCCTATTTTCCACGGCTTCGGCTTGGGTGTTTGCTGCAACGCCGCTTTTATGGGCGGAAGCAAAAGCATTCTCGTCCCCCAGTTTACGCCGGAGATTGTGGCCGATCTCGTCCGGAAAAAACGCCCCAATATCATTATCGGTGTTCCGACGCTTTATGACGCCCTCGCTAAAAATGAAGTATTTCAGACCACGGAACTGAGCTGTTTGAAAAATACATACTCCGGCGCCGATTCTCTGCCCCGGACCGTCAAGGACCGATTTGAAGAAGTTGTCCGGAAGCAGGGGGGCAACGTTCAACTGGTGGAAGGATACGGCCTGACCGAGGCCGTCACCGCGATCATGTCCACGCCGACTGACGGATACCTGGAAGGCAGCGTGGGCATCCCGTTCCCTGATATGCTGGCAAAGGTGGTCGGAATCGGCACAATCGACGAAGTGCCCATTGGCCAGGAGGGAGAGCTGTGTGTCAGCGGGCCGGCGGTCATGCTGGGCTATCTGGAGCAGCCGGAAGAAACCGCCAGAGTTCTCAAAACGCACGCGGATGGCAGAATTTGGCTCCACACTGGCGATATTTTCACGCAGGACGGTGACGGCTATTTCTATTATAAGCTGCGCCTCAAGCACATGATCAAATCCTCGGGGATGAATGTTTATCCCGTTCAGGTGGAATCCTGTCTGGACAAGCATCCGGATGTCTCAGCCGTCTGCGTCATCGGGGTTCCGGATGAAGCTCAGGTGGAGAAGGTCAAGGCCTTCGTCGTTCTGAAGGATCCGGCCAAGGCATCTCCCGAAATGGAAAAGGCACTGATTAACTATTCCCGCGAACATCTGATCAAATGGTCCTGCCCGCGCGAAGTGGAGTTCACGGACAAGCTGCCCCTGACCAAAGTCGGCAAGATCGCCTATACCGAACTGGAGAAGCAGGAAATTGAAAAACTCCGCAAAGCGGGAAAATATACAGGAGGCAAATAATGAAACATCTGGAAGCATACCGCCAGGCGGTCTTGGAACCTTCCGAATATGCCCAACAACTGAAAAAGGCGTCGGGGAAGAAAATCATCGGATACACCTGCTCCTACACGCCCGAGGAAGTCATCATGGCTGCGGGTGCTCATCCCCTGAGGCTGTTCGGCACAAAACAAAACATCAGCCTGGCCGATTCTCACCTGCAATCCTACTGCTGCTCCGTGGTCCGCGGGATTCTCGAGGAAGG
>DNYQ01000107.1:0-2062 GCA_003506745.1 Syntrophaceae bacterium | reverse complement strand
TATAACATCGTCCGTGCGTCCATGATTATGGACCGTGACGAGATGGCAGCGATGCTGGCCGAAACAGTCGCGGCATTGAAAGAACGCGCCGCCGGGGCAAAACCTGTCGACATGAAGCGTATTATGCTGGCCGGCGGCATGTGCAACCAGCCCGACGTCTATGCCATGATCGAAGAAGCGGGAGGGGCGATTGTCTGGGATGATTTCTGCACCGGAGCGCGCTATTTCACCGGCTTGATTGATTCGGGGAATGATGCGATTTCCCGTATCGGCCAGCGGCTCCTGAATCGGGTGGTTTGCCCGG
The DNA here is from genome assembly GCA_003506745.1 of Syntrophaceae bacterium. Lineage (GTDB taxonomy): Bacteria > Desulfobacterota > Syntrophia > Syntrophales > Smithellaceae > UBA8904. Next base: position 1,758 of record DNYQ01000107.1, on the reverse strand, counting down.
CAAAGCATACCGATCTTGACGGACGCGCCCAACATATGATCCGGCTGGCCAAAGAAAAAAACGCCGCCGGCGTCATCTTCCTCTTGTTCAAGTTCTGCGATCCCCACGCCTTCGACCACCCTTACCTNNCAAATGCGTGATATCATGACCGCCTATTATATTGACGCCAAAACGGCCCGTCAGAACAATAAAAAGGTGGCGTGGATCACCAGCGGCGGCCCGGTTGAACCGCTGATCGCCATGGACGTTATTCCCGTTTATCCTGAAAACCACGGAGCCATGATCGGCGCCAGCAAGATGGGCGTCGATTTATGCAAAAAGGCTGAAGAGATGGGCTATTCGAGTGATCTTTGCTCTTATGCCCGCGGCGACATCTCCTGCGCAACCGTCAACGGCGGCCCCATCGGCGGTCTGCCCGAACCGGATATGCTGGTGTGCTGCAACAACATCTGCGGGACGGTTCTCAAATGGTATGAGGTGCAGGCCCGATATTTCAATGTCCCCCTTTTCATTTTTGATACGCCGATCGTGCACACGGAATTTTCCGCGGAGATGAGAACCTATGTGCAACGGCAGATGAACGAGTACATCACATTTTTGGAGGGTATCTGCGGCCGCAAGATGGATCAGGACCGCATGAAGGACGTTGGCAGACTCTCCTATGAGGGTCAGCAGCTCTGGCAGGAAGTTCTGGATACGGCCGTCAGCAGACCATCTCCTTTGACTGCTTTCGATGCCTTTTTTTACCTGGCCCTGATTGTTACGCTCCGGGGCACTCAGCAGGCTGTTGACTACTATCGGGGACTCCGGGATGAAATGCGAAGGCTCGCCAGTGCGGGGAAAGGGGCAATCCCCCGGGAGCGCTACCGGCTGTTGTGGGACAACCTGCCGATCTGGTATCGGCTGAAATGGCTGTCCCAGGAATTTGCTAAGCATGACGCCTGCCTGGTGGCCGACACCTACACCTCAGCCTGGTGCGGCTCTCTGAAGTACGTCAACGAAAATGATTTTCTTGGATCGGCGGCGGAATCCTATACGCGCATTTATCTGAATATTGGCGTGGACCAGATGGCCGAAATCGTCATCGCGATGATCGATAAATACGGGGCCGACGGAATCGTTATGCACTCCAACCGCAGTTGCAAGCCTTATTCCTTTGGACAATATGACATCCAGAAAATCGTTCAACGCGAACGGGGCATTCCCTCACTGATGATCGAAGCCGACATGTGCGATGAAAGGAATTTTTCCGAGGCTCAGATTCAAACGCGGATCGATGCCTTTATGGAAATGATCCGGGCCAATAAGAGATAATCTTGAAGTATTTTTCTATCTTGTTATGTAACTGCGAAAACAAGGTGAAGATGACATGAAAAATACGGGATTGTATGAACGGCTGATGATGGACAAAAACGTTGTGCAGCCGGGAACGGTCCGCATGACCTGGCTTGGCACCTCGGGTATATTTGTAACGGATGGGAAAACAGGCATCCTGATTGATCCGTATGTGAGCCGGTTCGGCTTGTTCAAAATTTTGCTTGGATCGCCTCTGGCGCCCGACCGGCCCCTGATTCAAAAGTGGACGGAAAAACTCGGCAAAGATAATATCAACGCCGTCATGGTAAGCCACAGTCATTTTGACCACGTTGCGGATGCCCCGTATTTTGCAAGTGAAGCCGATGCGCCGCTCATCGGCACGGAAAGCACCATAAACGTGGGCCGGGGCGCCGGGTTGACGGAAAGCAAATTGATAGCGGT
>DNYQ01000124.1 GCA_003506745.1 Syntrophaceae bacterium | reverse complement strand
AAAAGCCAGTTAAATAGAGCAGTTCGTGCTCCACCGATGTGCAGATATCCGGTTGGGGACGGGGCAAAGCGGGTGCGTATTTTGGTGGTCATAGTGATTCCCTTAATTTTTGCGCTGTTATAGGGTTGCGCCGGGTCATTTGTCAAGAGCCTTTTGCCTTTCCGGCAGCAAATTATACTTGACAATACAATCATTTTATCATTTACTCACCCGTTCAACTAAGGTTGGCTTAATTTTTTTGCAAGGCAGCAAGCGTTCCATGTCCGATTCTTTGAAAATTAATCTGACGATTCTTCCTGAAGAAGGGTTGCGGTTGACTTTTTCCGAAGATGCCGCATGGTTTCAGNNACAGGAATGCGGCCGTTGTCTGGAGATGGCGACGATTCCCATCGGCGGCGATTTCGCCTACACGCTTGTTCCGGAAAAGACGGAAACGGCGGAAGATTTGGAGCTTTCCGCGGAGGAGCTGGAAACAAGTTATTATCGCGGGGATTTTATCGATCTGGCGCCGATTATCTGCGAACAGATTGTTCTTCAGGCGCCGATGAAGATTCTTTGCGCCGACGATTGCAAAGGTTTGTGCCCGCATTGCGGCATCAATTTAAATAAGGGTTCCTGTCACTGCCGTTCGGAGATTGTGGATGACCGTCTGGCAGTGCTGAAAAAATTTAGAGTAAAAAATTAATTAAAAAGAGGATAATTGATCATGCCAAATCCAGTAAAAAGACATTCTAAAACAAGGCGGAATACCCGCAGGGCGCACGACTTTTTAAAGCAGCCTTCCATGTCGGTCTGCCCGCAGTGCGGCGAACCGAAAATGCCCCACCGCGTCTGCCCGAATTGCGGTACGTATAAAGGCAGAGAAGTGATTTCGGCGGAAAAGATTGCCTGAAGCAGGACAACCGGCTTGCGTCATCGTTTTGCTGCTGCCGGTTTTCCTGTAACAGAAAGTACGGCATTATAATAATTTTTAAGTCTAATCTTGGGCTCGAGGAGGGGATTCATGTCATTAGAAGAAAAAGTCATTAAACTCGTCATTGAACAGCTGGATGTGACACAGGAGCAGTGCAAACTGGAGGCGTCATTCATTGATGATCTGGGTGCTGATTCTCTGGATCTTGTTGAGTTGATTATGGAGATGGAAGAAGTCTTCGGTGTGGAAATTGCCGATGAAGAGCTGGAAAAAATTCGAACGATTAAAGACGTCGTCGATTTTCTCCGGAACAAAGGCATTAATTAATTTTTAAATCAGGATGATTGTCCATGAAAAGGCGTGTCGTTGTAACAGGCCTCGGCGCCCTGACTCCCCTTGGTAACTCCGTTTCGGAATCATGGGCGGGCGCTGTTGCGGGAAAATCCGGCATCGGGCCCATCACCCGGTTTGATGCCTCCGCTCACGGTTCCAGAATCGCGGGCGAAATCAAAAATTTTGATCCTTCACTATATGTTGATAAAAAAGAAGTCCGCCGCCTGGACAACTTTGCCATTTACGCGCTGGCCGCTTCCCAGATGGCGATGGACGATGCGGCGCTGACCATCGGCCCGGAGATTGCCGAGCGGGTCGGCGTGATCGTTGGTTCGGCCATCGGGGGTGTTGCTACCTTTGAAGAAGAAGTTCAGACGCTCCATGACAAAGGTCCGCGCAGGGTGTCGCCTTTTGCCGTTCCGTCCATTCTGGCCAATCTGGGGTCGGGGCATGTTTCCATGCGTTTTGGCGCCAAAGGACCCATCAATTGCGCTGTGACGGCCTGCGCTTCGGGCACGTCGGCCATTGGCGACGCATACAAAATCATCGCTTACGGCGACGCGGATGCCATGATTGCCGGTGGCGTTGATGCGGCGGTCACGCCGCTGAGTGTCGCCGGATTCTGCTCCATGCGCGCTTTATCCACCCAAAACGACGAACCGGAAAAAGCCAGCCGTCCATTCGACAAGGGGCGCGACGGTTTTGTCATCGCCGAAGGCTGCGGGATTCTGATTTTGGAGGAGCTATCCTTTGCGCTCAAACGTGGAGCGAAAATTTATGCTGAAATCGTAGGCTACGGCTGTACGTCTGACGCCTATCACCTGGCCGCTCCTCCGCCCGAACACGAAGGCGCCGGCCGCAGCATGCAGGTGGCGATCAAAGATGCCGGTTTGCAGGCCACCGATATTGATTATGTCAATGCTCACGGCACATCCACGCCCCTCAACGATCTTTATGAGGTGCAGGCGATCAAAAGGCTTTTCGGCGATCATGCCAAAAAGCTTCTGATCAGCTCCACCAAATCGATGACCGGCCACATGCTGGGAGGCGCAGGCGGCGTGGAGGCGATTTTTACCATTAAAGCGCTTCAGGAGGGCATCATTCCGCCCACCATCAATCTGGACCATCCGGATGAGGAATGTGATTTGGATTTTGTGCCGAATGTCGCCAGACATCAGGAAATTCATACGGCTCTGTCCAATAGTTTTGGATTTGGCGGCGTCAATGCCGTGATCGTGTTGAAGAAATACGCAGCTTAATTGCTGTTGGAGGAATCATTATTTATGTCTTTTTTAGATCAAGTTGATCCGGAAGTTGCCAAGGCCATTGACCTGGAAACAAGACGTCAGGCGGGAAAGCTGGAGCTCATCGCCTCGGAAAATTTTGTCAGTGAGGCTGTTTTAGAAGCCCAGGGCTCGGTGATGACCAACAAATACGCCGAAGGTTATCCGGCAAAACGCTATTACGGCGGTTGTGAATATGTGGACATCCCTGAAAGTCTGGCGATTGAACGCTGTAAAAAGCTTTTCGGCGCGGAGGCGGTCAATGTGCAGCCGCATTCCGGCACGCAGGCCAACATGGCCGTTTATTTCGCCGCCTGTTCTCCCGGGGATACGGTTCTGGGGATGAATCTGTCGCACGGCGGCCATCTGTCGCACGGCAGCCCGGCGAATTTTTCCGGCAAGTTCTATAAAATCGTTCCTTACGGCGTCAACCGCGATACCGAAACTATTGATTATGACGAACTGGCCAAAATCGCCAGAGAAAATAAACCCAAAATGATCGTTGTCGGCGCCAGCGCCTATCCGCGGACGATTGACTTCAACAAATTCCGGGCCGTGGCGGATGAAGTCGGCGCCGTGATCATGGCGGACATCGCGCACATTGCCGGTCTGGTGGCGGTCGGTTTGCACCCGTCGCCGGTTCCCGTCTGCGAATACGTGACCACCACCACGCACAAGACCCTGCGCGGACCGCGCGGCGGACTCATCATGTGCAAGGAACCCTACATTAAAATCCTCAACAGCCGTGTCTTCCCCGGCATGCAGGGCGGTCCGCTGATGCATGTCATCGCCGCCAAGGCCGTGGCTTTTAAAGAAGCCCTGATGCCGGAATTTAAGGAATATCAGCAGCAGATCATTAAAAACGCCCAGGCGCTGGCCGGGCAGTTAAAGAACGAAGGCTTCCGTCTGGTATCGGGCGGCACGGACAATCACCTGATGCTGGTGGATTTAACATCCAAGGGTGTGACGGGCAAGGATGCGCAGGAAGCTCTGGACCGCGCGGCCATTACCGTCAATAAAAACGGCATTCCGTTTGACACCCTGGGTCCGATGATCACCAGCGGCATCCGGATCGGCACGCCGGCGCTCACGACCCGCGGCATGAAGGAAAACGAAATGGGCGAGATTGCCTCGCTGATTGCCGAGGTCATCAATCATCTTCAGGATGAGCAAAAGATTCAGGCCGTGGCCAAAAAAGTCAAAACGCTTTGCGACCGGTTCCCGTTGTATGCGCAACGGATAAAGGGATAAAAGAAAAATCCGGCCAGGCGCCAGTCGGGCGGCTTTATCAGAAGGCGGAAAAATATGACGGAAAAATACAAGCCGTCTCACGATGTTTCAGGCCAAATCCATGCCCGTCCCGACTGGGATACGTATTTTCTGGATATCGTCGATCTGGTTTCGAGGCGCAGCACCTGCCTGAGAAGGGCCGTCGGGGCCGCATTGGTTCGCGACAAAAGGATTTTGGCCACCGGTTACAACGGGGCTCCCTCCAAATTGCAGCATTGCCTGGATGTCGGTTGTCTGCGCAAGCAGCTTCAGGTGCCGTCAGGCGAACGCCATGAACTGTGCCGGGGCTTGCACGCGGAGCAAAACGCCATCATTCAGGCCGCCCTGCACGGCGTCAGCGTGAAAGATTCCACTCTCTATTGCACCAATCATCCCTGTGTCATTTGCGCCAAGATGATCATCAACGCCGGCATTGTGCGCATTGTCATCCGGGATGGCTACAGCGATAAACTGGCCGCAGACATGCTGACGGAAGCGGGGATCAGCGTTGAACGGCCGGGAAAACTCTAAAAGGATGGGTCAGGCAAAACCATGAAGTGTCCTTTTTGCGGTAATGCGGAAAACAAAGTGATTGATTCCCGGATCAGCAAGGACGGCAAAGCCATTCGGCGCCGCCGCGAATGTCTGGATTGTTCCCGTCGCTTCACGACGTATGAGTACGTGGAAGACATCCTCCCGATGGTCGTGAAAAAAGACGGGCGGCGTGAGCCGTTCGACCGGACGAAAATTCGCAACGGTGTGAAGACCGCCTGTGAAAAGCGGGCAATCAGCATGGAGGATATCGATAAAATCGTCGAAGACGTCGAAGCCGCCTGCCAGGAGATGCAGGGTGAAGAAATTCCGTCTTCAGTCATCGGTGAAAAAGTAATGGCCGAGCTCAAAGCGCTGGACGGCGTGGCCTATGTGCGGTTTGCCTCGGTGTACCGGCAGTTTCGCGATGTCGGGGAATTTATGGCGGAATTAAAAGATTTGTTGAGCAAGGGTAAAAAATAATCATGTTCACCGGCATTGTTGAAAGTTCGGGAAAAGTGGTTCGCCTCACCATGAAAGGCGCCGACGCTCTTCTGGAAATAGAAGCGGCCATGGATTTGAGCGACGTGTCCCCGGGGGACAGCATCGCCGTGAATGGCGCCTGTTTGACGGTGACGTCCAAAACGGCCAAAACATTCACCGCCGATGTCTCCGCCGAATCTTTGAGCAAGACCACCCTCAAAACCCTGCATGCCGGACACCCGGTGAATCTGGAAAAATCCCTGCGCATCGGCGGATTTCTGGGCGGGCACTTTGTGCTGGGACACGTGGACGGAACCGGCCGCATTCTTTCCAGAACGCAGAAGTCGGGATCCGTTATTTTCGCGATTGAA
>DNYQ01000047.1 GCA_003506745.1 Syntrophaceae bacterium | reverse complement strand
TTAATGAAATCAATGGCATTTCTGATGACCGTCAGGGTTTTGAGCCCCAGAAAATCAAACTTGGTCAATCCGACCGCCTCAATATCCTTCATGGAATACTGTGAAACAATGTCATCTTTGGGGGCAAAAAGCGGTACGCGTTCGATAAGCGGCGCGTCGGAAATCACGACGCCTGCGGCGTGAACAGACGAATGGCGGTTGAGGCCTTCCAAAATCAGCGAGAGCGACAGCATTTTGTCGATTTGCGGGTTTTTCCTGCGTTCCTCCCCGAACCGGGGTTCCATTTTGAAAGCTTCCACCAGGGTAATATTCAAAACAGTTGGCACCAGTTTGGCAATGCGATCCACTTCACCGTAAGGAATATTCAGGGCGCGTCCGACATCCCTGATGACACCCTTGGCCATCATTTTCCCGAAAGTGCAGATTTGCGTGACCTTGTCCTTGCCGTATTTTTCCGTAACATATTTGATGATTTCGCCGCGGCGCTCCTGGCAGAAGTCAATATCGATATCCGGCATGCTGATCCGGTCCGGATTCAGAAACCGCTCGAACAACAACCCGTAACGAATGGGATCGATGTCGGTAATCCGGATGGCATAGGCCACAAGAGAACCTGCGGCGGAACCGCGTCCGGGACCGACCGGGACGCCGGTGTGCTTGGCGTGCTTGATAAAATCGGAAACGATCAGAAAGTAGCCGGCAAACCCCATTTTTTTGATGATTTCCAGCTCTGAACGCAGGCGTTTGTGATACTTTTCCCGAACGGCGGCCTCATCCTCTTTCTGATATTTCATAATCGTCGGCAGCAGCTTATCGAGCCCTTCTATCGCCTTGCGCTCCAGATAATCCTCAAGGGATTCCTCGGGATTTTTTACCTCGAATTTCGGCAGATAAAACTTGCCGAATTCGAAAGTCAGATTGCAGCGTTCGGCAACGCTTACCGTGTTGGCTATCGCCTCCGGCACATCGGCGAACAGCGCCTGCATCTCCTCCGGGGATTTGACGTAAAACTGGTCGGAAGTCATTGACATCCGGTCTTTGTCTTCAATCGTTTTTCCCGTCTGGATGCATAAAAGGACATTGTGCGCCTCGGCATGATCGGCGTTCAGATAGTGGCAGTCGTTCGTGGCGATGAGCGGAATGGACAGGTCTTTGCTCAGTTCAATCAGCCCCCGGTTGGCAATCTTCTGGTCGGGAATCCCGTTTTCCATAATCTCCAGATAGAAATTGTCCTCCCCGAAAATTTGCCGGAGTTCAAGCGCGGCTTTCCTGGCTTCGTCCATGTTGCCCCGGACGATGTGGGAGGCGATCTCGCCGTGCAGGCAGGCGCTTGACGCGATCAGGCCCTCGGAGCATTGCTTCAGCAGCTCCTTGTCCACACGCGGGCGATAGTAAAAACCCTCCATATGCGCGGCGGAGGCCAGCTTCATCAAATTTTTATAGCCCTGCATGTTTTTGACCAGCACAACCAGATGCCGTGTCGCCTCGCCGATGGTGGATGTCGTCCTGTCAAAACGGCTTCGGGGCGCAACGTAAAGTTCGCAGCCGATGATCGGCTTGATGCCGTTGGCATAGGCCTGCTTATAAAAATCAATCGCGCCGAACATGTTGCCGTGGTCGGTGATGGCCATGGCCGGCATCGCGTATTCCTTGGCCTTTTTGAAGAGGTCATCCAGGCGGATCATGCCGTCAAGCAGGCTGTATTGCGTATGAACGTGAAGATGGACAAAATTGGCGTGCTTCATTTTAAGCTAATCAATCCAGTAATTGGGCGCTTCCTTGGTGATGATGACGTCATGGACATGGCTTTCCCTGAGCCCCGCGGACGTGATGCGCACAAAGCGTGATTTTTCAATTAATTCCGGTATGGTTCTGCATCCCACATATCCCATGCCGGCCTTCAAGCCGCCGATGAGCTGAACAATGCTGGCGGACAAAGATCCGCGGAACGGCACCCTGCCCTCAATGCCTTCCGGCACGGTTTTCGACGGGGCTTCAATGTCGTCCTGATAGTAACGGTCGCGGCTGCCCATTTTCATCGCTTCGAGCGAACCCATGCCGCGATAGACTTTGTAGCTGCGCCCCTGGAATAAAATGGTTTCACCGGGGCTTTCTTCCGTTCCGGCAAACAGGCCGCCGATCATAATGGCGTTTGCGCCGCAGCCCAGGGCTTTCACAATATCGCCGGAATATTTTATTCCTCCGTCGGCAATGACCGGTATGCCATGCCGGGAAGCAATTTTATACGTGTCGCGGATGGCGGACATCTGGGCGACGCCCACACCGGCAACGATTCTTGTGGTGCAGATGGAGCCCGGACCAACGCCGACCTTCACCGCATCGACACCGGCGTCGATCAGCGCCTTGGCGCCTTCGGAGGTNNNATGATGCCCACCGCTGCGCCGACGCGCAATCTTCCCAGAGAGTCTTTGCAGGCATTGGGATACCGCCTGATCTTTTCAATGTCCTTGATGGTAATGAGGCCTTTCAGACAAAAATCGTCATCCACGACCAGCAGTTTTTCAATGCGGTGCTTGTGGAGAAGCTTTTTGGAATCTTCCAGTGAAATATTTGCTTTGACGGTGACCAGCCTGTCTTTGGTCATGACGTTGGCCACAGGCTGTTCCAGGTTTTCTTCAAAACGCAGGTCGCGGTTGGTCAGGATGCCGACCAACTTTTCATTTTTAACAACCGGCACGCCGGAAATGGAATACTGATGCATCAAAGCCAAAGCGTCGCTGACCTTGCGTTCGGGCTCGATGGTGATCGGATCGACAATCATGCCGCTTTCCGATTTTTTCACCCGGTCCACTTCGATGGCCTGGCGTTCAATGCTCATATTGCGGTGAATGATGCCGATGCCGCCCTCCTGAGCCAGGCAAATAGCCGTGCGTGATTCCGTAACCGTATCCATTGCCGCAGATAAAATGGGAATATTCAGGGCAATATTTTGGGTCAGCAACGTGATCGTATCAACATCACGCGGCAGGACATTGGACGCAGCAGGCACTAAAAGCAGATCGTCAAAAGTTAAGGATTCTTTTACAACATCGTCTAACATGATTTCCTCCATTACAATGTGTCAGGTGATGGACTCTTAATAAAATATTTCTGATGATTCAACAGGATATAAAACGTATTATCCGCACCGTCCTGTTCGATAAATTCCGCCAGTTGATAGTAGCTTTTTCGCGTAAATCGGGCGGGGAATTTACCGTCCTTAATCCGGCAATACATGACATGATCCCTGCCGACCGTCAAGGTGGTCAAATCCAGGATTTCATGTTCGTCGTCGCTGGTCAGGACTTCCAATTGTTCAGAACCGCTCGCCGGGTCCTTCCTCTTGCTGACGGCTGTAATGACAAACGCAGTGTCTTCAACATCCAGATAGCAGATTTCCTTATTCAGTTCGACAAAATATCGGTTGCAGTCATCCTGCTTCAGATTCTCAAAGAAAATGCATAAAATGTCTTTGCGGAACATGTGGGCTCCGCGGTAGTACCAGATGCCGTCTTTGTCTATCCTGATGTCGCTTCCATTCATATTTAAAACATTTTCCTGCTGTCCAGCAATATCGTCACCGGGCCGTTATTGATCAATTCGATTTGCATCATTTCCTGAAACCTGCCGGTAGCCAGTTTTTTCACCTTCGAAGACGCCTGAGCAACAAAATATTCATACAGGTCATTGGCTTTCTTTGGTTCTTCCGCCCGGGTAAATGACGGTCTTCGCCCCTTGACGCAGTCGGCCAGCAGGGTGAACTGTGAAACCACCATCATTTCGCCGCCAATATCAATGAGCGAGAGATTCATTTTGCCCTGCTCATCCTCAAAAATCCGCAAATTGATTGTTTTTTCCAGAACATAATCCGCGTCTTTTCCGGAATCGCCTTTTTCCACGCCAAGCAATACCAGCAGCCCTTGCGAAATAGAGGAAAATAACTGTGAATTTATGTTGACGCCGGCCCGGTCAACTCTTTGAATAACTGCCCGCATGAAGCATCCCATTTAAAAGTTTGGGCATGTTAGCAACAATTGCCAGAGTCTTCAAGTTCTTTCTGGAAAAGTTTCTGATTGTGACGTGACAGATATAGGATAAGGATACTACCGGGCGCCTGCCATTCGCCTGACCGGATGTTGTGTAACAATCTTTTGAAATATTTTCGATTTCAGAGGATATTTCTCGGGATTTTCAAGATTGTCAATTTCCAGGTCGATGTCCAAATCCGTCCAGTATAAATGATAATCATGAAGCAATTCAACCTTCTGAATAGTTTTCAGTGTCTGGTCCTTAAAATATGGATAGTCTTTGTAGCTCAGAAAATATTCGTGATTTTTCACAAAGAGCCATATTCCGAAAGGCGTAATATTTTCAACTTTGACCAAAATGTTGCCGCCACTTTTTAATGATTTCATCTTTGCGTTCCTCGATAATTTTTTGAATTTCGGACAGCTTTTTTGGATTCAGTCCATAATACGCAGCTAACGAAACAATCGGTTCCAACCAAAATTTAGCTTCACCTTTTTCGCATGTTATATGGACATGGATTCGGGTTTCTTCATTTGAAAGAAAATAAAACCGATACCCTTTTTCCCTAAATACAGATTTCCTGATCCCTTGCTC
>DNYQ01000175.1 GCA_003506745.1 Syntrophaceae bacterium | reverse complement strand
GTTCCTCGCGAAACATTGATCTTACGTGTTTTCATGGTCATGAAGGCGCCTTTCACTCCATTTTTTAAAATGATACAACGAGCGTTGGTTGTATTATTGATCCCGGATTATTTTGTCAAGCATTTTTTAAATCAGCCTTTTAATAAACGCAAAATAATACTTGACAAAATGACCCCTACTAACTTAATTCCCACAACGCTCGTTGTAGTCACGAACACATTGACCATGACAAAAAAATAAAAAATAGAGGAGACGTTTTATGATTAAATCAAGACTTAGTGAGATGCTCGGCATCAAGTATCCCATCATCCAGGCGGGCATGGGCCCGTTTTCCAACAACAACCTTTGCGTCGCCGCGGCCAATGCCGGCGTTCTGGGCCTTCTTTCCACCAGCGGGCTTTTCAACAAAGACGATCAGCCATGGATTTACAAGGCCTTTGTAGAAAGCGGAGAAGCCGGCATGGACGACGACATGGCCACGGTGATGGAAAAGGTGTTGAAGCGGACGTATCGCCGGTCAAGGACAAGGGCGGCATCTTCGGGATCAACGTCATGGTATCGGCGGAAGTGAAGCCTTACTCAAACATCATGATTGATACGGCCATCCGGGTTCGGGAAGAAAATCCCGACATGAAGAAACACTTCAAAGTCATTTTTACCTCCGCCGGCGATCCGGTGGGATGGAAAGACAAGATCAAGGGGGCCGGATTTACATGGATGCACGTGGTGCCTTCCGTCAAGGGAGCGCTGCGCTGCAAAAAGGCGGGGGTTGACGTCATCGTCGCTTCGGGCCATGAAGGCGGATTCCACACCTCCTGGGAACCGGTGCACTCGATGATCCTTCTGCCCGCCGTGGTGGATGCCGTATCGGATGATCACACTCTCGTGTGCGGCGCCGGCGGATTTTGCGACGGCAAAACGCTTGCGGCCGCTCTGGTTCTGGGAGCCGACGGCGCCCAGATGGGCACAAGGTTTTTGTCAACGCAGGAAAGTGATTTCCACCAGATCTGGAAAGAAGGCGTTGTAGCCGCTCAGGACCGGGGAACGCTGGTTGCCCGTGGCTTTGTGGGACCGGCCCGCTGGTTGAAAACGCCCCGCAGTGACGAGCACGCCAAAAACACGCTCGCAAAGTTACCCGGTGTCTTTTTGGGAACGCCTGACGACTACACCACCATGGACATGTCTTTGATCCAGTTCGAGATTGAATCCATCAAGGCCGTTTACGAGGGCGACAAAGAAAAAGCCCTCATGGCCGCTGGCGAGGTGGCCCAGCGAATCAACGACATGCCCAAAGTGAACGATATGGTTCAGGGCATCATCAAGGATGCGGAAGATATTCTGCGCAGTGTTCCGAAAAAATATCTGGCCTGATATGGACAGATGCACAAAAAAGCCGGGAGGCAGCTCCCGGCTTTTTTATTTCTTTTTCCGCCCCGATCGGCTAGTCACGTCAAGACTGCTTTGATCACGTGATTTTCCAGCAGATGGATCAGCTCTTCTTTGGTATATTTTTTCATATTCCAATTGCGCAGGGCATGGAGCGATAATTCGTAAGCAATCATGTTGGCGGTGAAATTGGCATCTTTAAACTGAAACACCTTCCGCTCAAGGCCTTTCTTCAGAATTTCTTCTATCCGGGCGACAACCCGGCTTTCCCTGGCCAGAATGACCTTCAGCAAGCGCTTCGGAAGCGATTTGGATTCCCGATACAAAAGCAGGATTTCACGGTCATAATGGTAGACGAAATTCACCAGTTCGCGAATAACGGTTCTCAACTGCAATATGGGGTCGTCGATGTCCAGAATCCCCTGCTTTTCAAAAAGTTCGATTTCCGTCTGGTGAATCATTTCAATAACCAGAAAAAGAATTTCCTCCTTGCTTTTGATAAAATAATACAGATTCCGGATGTCAATTCCCGTAGCCTTTGAAATTTCCCGCATGGAGGTCTGCGCATACCCCTTCTTCATGAATAGTTTGGTTGCTTTGTTGATGATCTGACGTTGTCTTTTTTGAAATAGATCGTTATTTCGCCTGGTTTTGGCCTCACCCTCAGAAGTCGTTTTTTTTGCCATGGATGGATTAAAATTCCTTTCAAGAATATAGGTATNNGGAAGAAAAATGAAGATTAATGATGTGAAAAATGTATGTGTCGTCGGCGCGGGAAACATGGGACATCAGATAGCCCTCCAGTGCGCTTTGTCCGGGTTTAAAACCGTCAGCACGGATGTCGTGCCGGCCGTTCTCGAAAAAGCCCAGAAGTTTGTCGAAGGCTACCTGCCGGGCCGCGTGCAGAAGGGGAAAATGACGGAGGAAGCTGCGAAAAAGGCCCGCAGCCTGATTTCCTTTACAGGCGACATCAAGGAAGCCGCCAAAGACGCCGACATCGTGATCGAAGCCGTCCTGGAGCGAATCGACCTGAAGCGAAAAGTCTTTGCCGATCTGGACAAGTATGCTCCGCCCGCGGCGATCCTGGCAACCAACAGCTCGTTCATCGTGAGCTCACGGATTGCCGACGCCACCAAACGTCCCTCACAGATATGCAATCTTCACTTCTTCAATCCGGCCCTGGTCATGAAACTGGTGGAAGTGGTCCAGGGGCCCCACACGTGTCCGACGAAACGGCGCAGTGCATGATGGATTTCTGCCTGAAGATCGATAAAATTCCCATCCATATCAAGAAGGAAGTGGACGGCTTCGTTCTGAACCGGATTTTCGCCGTG
>DNYQ01000097.1 GCA_003506745.1 Syntrophaceae bacterium | reverse complement strand
ATCATGGCCAAAGCCAAAGCCAAAAACGTGCAGTTTCTCCTGCCGGTCGATGCGGTGATCGCCCAGGCGCCGGCGGCGGACGCGGACGTTAAAGTGGTGGACGTCAAAAATATCCCCGACGACTGGATGGGTCTGGACATCGGCCCGGCAACCATCGCGGCTTTTTCCGATGCGGTCAAAACCGCCAAAACCATTGTCTGGAACGGGCCTTTGGGCATGTTTGAACTGGCGCCCTTTTCCAAAGGCACCTTCACGCTGGTGGACGCGGCGGTGGCATCCGGCGCCCTGACCATTGTCGGCGGCGGCGATACCGATACCGCAATTCACAAAACCGGCAAGAGCGATAAAATATCCTACATTTCCACCGGCGGCGGCGCATTTCTGGAACTGCTGGAGGGCAAGACGCTTCCCGCTGTTGCCGCGCTGGGTTGAAACGGAGGACCCTCATGAGAAAATGGATCGTCGCCGGCAACTGGAAAATGCACAACACCCTCCGTGAATCCGTTTTGCTGGCGCAAGCGATTAAAGAAGGTCTGGCAGGCTTGAAAAACGGCGAAGTCGTTGTGGCTCCGCCGTTTACCGCCCTTGCAGCTGTCCACGAAGCCATTCAAGGCTCACCGGTCGCACTTGCCGCGCAAAACATGCATTGCGAAGACAAGGGCGCGTTCACGGGTGAAGTTTCTCCGCTGATGCTTAAGGATGTCGGCTGCACTTACGTCATTCTCGGCCATTCGGAGCGCCGCAAATATTTTTCCGAAACCAATGAAGGCGTAAACCGTAAGGTGAAAAAGGCGCTGGTCTNNCAGGAAGTTCATGCCTTTATTCGCGGCCTTCTTGAAGAACTCTACGGCGCTGTTGCTCGGAACATTCGTATTCTTTACGGCGGCAGCGTAACGAAAGACAACATCGCCGAATTGATCGCAATGGAAGACATTGACGGCGCGCTGGTCGGCGGGGCATCCCTTAAGCCGGATGGATTTTCAGGCATCATCCATAAAATGCCTTAAAAGAGGCTATGGACAAGAGGCGAGAGTTCTCGTCACTTATCGCGTATTGTCCATGGCCTATAGCCTATCGCTCATAGCCTTTATACTATGACCAAAATACTCATCGTTTACCATTCTCAGACCGGACACACCAAACAAATGGCCGACGCCGTTGTTGGAGGCGCAAAAGCCATTGACGGCGTCGAGGTTATATTGAAGAAGGCCGCCGACGCCACCCTTCACGACCTGCTGGCCTGCGACGGTCTGGCGGTCGGCACGCCGGAGAACTTCGGCTATATGTCCGGCATGGTCAAGGATTTCTTTGACCGGACTTACGGCGGCGCACAGGACAAAGTTTTCCGCAAACCTTTTGTGGTTTTCATCAGCGCGGGCAATGATGGCAAAGGCGCGCTTCGCGCCATCGAACGCATCGCGCTGGGCTTCAAATTCAAAACCGTTTTCACTCCGGTCATCGCCAGAGGAAAAATCACCGATGAAATCCTGGAGCAATGCCGTGAACTGGGCGGGACGCTTGCCGGTGGCTGCGCGATGGGAATATATTAATATATTCATTTTGCACAGGTTCCTCCTCGTGAAGGCAGCCTTTTCATGATGACGCATTTTTTTCAATTTACTATTGTGCGATAACCCTGTCAATGATGAATGCTTGAGTTATTTTAAGAACTATGCCATAAAAATTCCAAGAATTTTAAACATTCGGCACTGCCTGAACGGGTTCGGTTGGGGCGATTCTTACGCGGATAAGAGGCAGCTCTCATGAAGCGTTTCGAAGGGAAAATAATCTACATCACAGGCGGATCAAGTGGGATCGGGCTTGAGATGGGCAGGATATTCACCGGCAGGGGAGCGAATCTTCTTCTGATCGCGCGCAACGAAGAGAAGCTCGGAAAAGCGCGGCAGACCTTGGAAAAATTCAGGCGCAGCCCGACGCAGTTGATCGGAACGCTGTCGGTGGATGTGTCCGACATCAACGATGTCGAACAGAAGATGAAAGCCGCCCTGGACGTTTACGGCGCCCCGGATGTCCTTGTGTTAAGCGCCGGCATCAACAAATATGCCGATCATTTCGAAAACATTACCCCCGCCATGTTCGACGAAGTCATCAAAACCAACCTCTATGGTCCCCGCAATATGATTTATACCCTGCTTGCGGCCATGAAATCCAGACGAAGCCATATCGTGATTCTTTCCTCGGCGGCGGGCCTGTTCGGAATGTTCGGCTATACGGCCTATGGAACGTCGAAGGCCGCGCTCCTGGGGCTTTCCGACAGCCTGCGCTATGAACTCAAACCTTTGGGAATGAAACTCACGGTTGTCTGCCCGCCCGAGGTGGACACCCCCATGAATCTGGACGAGGTAAAGACGCTGCCGAAAGAAGGCCGTGCAGTCAAGAGTCTGGCGGGACTTCTGACTCCGGAATATACGGCCGAGGGCATTGTCAAGGCCATTGCCGGGGGACGGTATCTGTTCATCCCCGGGGCCAAAACCCGTTTGCTCTATCTCGCGCACTGCCTGTCCAACGGTTGGCTGACGAGGATGACCTCGGATGCGGTTATCCGGATCACGTGCAAAAGAATGGGCAACAAAACAGCCGCGGGATGTTCCGGGCATTGCTGACAAGGAGGATGTATGCCGGCCAAACGATGGGTTTTACTGCGCAGGGTCGAATCGTACGATCCGGCTGCCATGACGGCGGTAGTCATTGAGGGGATGGATCTGCTCGATCGCAAGCCGGGCGCGGCCTTTATGCACGCAAGGCTCCCTTTGTCCACATGCGTTTCAACGGACTGGAAGGCGCCTACAAGGTGCTGGCCGAGAGCAAGGACACGGTGAGCGCCACGGCGGACGGCGACATCCGTCTCGANNAAGCAAGGAAAAGTGGAGGCGGTGGAGAAAGAAACGGTAAAAGCGCCGGGGAGAGTGCCGGAAAAATATTTTGTCGTGGATACCAGCGCCCTGGAATACGGAATGGATGTCTTTGAAAAATTGCGCCAGGGCGGCCGCAACTGCGTCCTGATTCCCTACGCGACGTGGGAGGAACTGGACAGCCACAAAACCGGCAACGATTTCAAGGCGGACATCGCGCGCAGCGTCATCCGCAATGTGCGCAACCTGTTTCGGGCCAAAGACCATTCCGTCCGTTTCTTTTCCTATGATTTTACGCTGGCCAAAGACGCCGATCTCACGATCGACAAAAACGACCACTGCATTATCGCCACCGCCCTCAACGCCAGAAAAAAATTACACAACGCAAAAGTCATCCTTGTCACGCAGGATGCGGCGCTGGAAACGCTGGCCCTGAATTTCGGCATGGACGTGCAATCCGTCAAGATGGATGAGACGGAAGTCAAACCACCGCACATCCCCCGAACAACCATCAATCTCCAGCGAAACTGGATTTTCGAAAAGACCTTTCCCCTGAAACTTCCCGAAGCGAAACTGGCCGCACAACTGGGCCACGTCCGGCTAAACGAGGGAATTGTCTGCTACTGCGACCTTGACGGCGTCTGGGGGCCCGCATTTGCAGCGGTTCGCAAGGGCGATTACTTCCGCATCGTTGAAAAGGACATTCATCTGCTGGGCATAAGGCCCCGATCAAACAACGGAGACACCAACTGGGGCCAGTTTATCGCCATGGATCTGCTGCGCGATATGTCCGTCCCGCTGGTCGCGCTGACCGGCAAGGCGGGAACCGCCAAGACGTTTCTGTCGCTTCTGGCCGCCTTTGAACAGGCTTCTCATTATCGCCAGATTCTGGTCAGCCGCGCAACCATCCATCTGGGCAACAAGGACCGGCTGGGTTATTCCCCGGGCGACATTGACGCGAAGATGAAACCCTGGATGCACCCCATCTACGACAACATCAACGCGATCAAAGAGCTGGTTGACGAAAAAATGAAAGACAAGATCAACGAGTGGCTGACCAACGGAAAGATTGAGATGATGGATCTGGACAAAATCCGGGGCCGATCCATCCAGAAATGTTTTGTGATCGTCGATGAGATCCAGAACCTTCCGCCGTCGCATGTCAAGGCCATCGCCACGCGCGGCGGCGAGGGCACGAAGATGGTCTTCACCGGCGATTTCTCCTACGATCAGATTGACGTGCCGTGGCTCGATGAGCGCTCCAACGGGCTTTCCGTTCTGAACGCCAAAATGGCCGGCAGCCGCCTTTTCGGCAGCGTGCATCTGGACCAGGCNNCTGTGATGCTTAGATGGACCTTCGGGCAGCATGAAATATAATGTAATTTTAATCGGACTGGTTAGTTTTTTTGCGGATTTAAGCACGGAGATGGTTTATCCGTTGATTCCGCTTTATCTGACGACGGTGTTCGGTGCAACGCCCGCCCTTATCGGCGTAATCGAAGGCATTGCGGAAAGTCTTGCAAGCCTTTTGAGGGTATTCAGCGGTTATATTACGGACAAATACCGGAAGAAAAAGCCCATTGCCTTTATCGGTTATGCAGCCGGCCTGGCCTACAAACTGGCTCTTGTCGTTGCCGGTTCCTGGCATGGCATCCTTGCGGCGCGAATGATAGACCGTTTTGGTAAAGGCATACGGACAGCGCCCCGCGACGTATTAGTGAGCGAAAGCTGTGACGCCAATAAACTTGGACATTCGTTTGGTATCCACAAAGCGCTTGATATGGCCGGCTCTGCCGCTGGAATACTTATTGCTTTTTTCATCATGATGACATGGAAGGGGGAATACGCCTACAAGCAACTGTTCCTGCTTGCGTGCCTTCCGGCAATTGCTTCGCTTTTCATGTTTATCTTTATCAAGGAAACAGGGGAATCATGTGAAGTCAGGGAACCGCTTTATGTTTTCCGCGGACTAAAGAATCTTGATAATCGTTTAAAACTTTATCTTGTCGTTGTCTTCGTCTTTACACTCGGGAATTCATCAAATGCCTTCCTGATCCTCAAGGCCGGCAATGTGGGTTTCGATCCTGCATCCGTAGTCCTTCTCTACTTCTTATATAACATCGTGTCGTCACTGTTTGCCGTGCCATTCGGCAAAAGATCGGACCGCATCGGGCGGAAACGTTTACTCGTTGCCGGTTACCTGACTTTTGCGCTTGTATATGCCGGTTTTGCGTGGGCTCCAAATAAGACAATCATCGTCGCCGCATTTGCATTGTACGGAATATTCACCGCCATGACGGCAGGTGTCGAACGTGCCTTTGTTTCAGAAATCGCCCCAAAAGAATTGAAAGGAACTATGTTGGGTCTTCATTCAACAGTTGTGGGAATTGCTCTCCTTCCGGCAAGTATCATAGCCGGACTTCTCTGGAATACATTCGGCTCTGTGGTTCCCTTTACGTTCGGGGCAAGCCTCTCGCTTTTATCAGCACTGATACTNNTGCTGCGGATGAAGGTGACGGCGTTTTTAAAAATGGCCAGCCCCTGACCCTCTTCCGGAAGATCCTCCCTTGTCCAGCGCGGATGATTGGTGCGATGCAGAAAGGCTTCGGGATGCGGCATCAGGCCGAAAAGCCTTCCGGTTTCATTGCAGATGCCGGCAATGGCGCGAATCGAGCCGTTGGGATTGGCCGGGTAGTCCATCGTGACGGAACCACTCGCGTCGCAATACTGAAACGCGACAAGATTTTTTGCTTCAATTTCTGCAAGGACGGCAGAATGCTCCGCCACGAATTTTCCTTCGCCGTGGCGCACGGGATAATAAACCGTTTCGATGCCGCGTGTGAATACGCAGGGACTTTGGGGATTGGCTTTGAGATACACCCAGCGGTCTTCGAAACGTCCTGAATCGTTATACATCACAGTCGCACTTTGCTTCGTGACGTTGCCGCCCAGCGCGGGCAACAGACCCAGTTTCACCATCAATTGAAATCCATTGCAGACCCCCAGAATCAGGCCGCCGACATGGATGAATTTCAAGAGTTCTTCGATGAGCATTTCATCGGCGCCGGTGATGGGCGCGTGCAGAAAGCGGTTGGCGCCGGCTTTGGCCGATCCCAGATCGTCGCCGTCCAGAAAACCGCCCGGCAGATTTAAAAAGTTGTAATCCGACAAGCGCTTCTCTCCGAAGAGCAGTTGACTGATATGCACGATATCGATTTTATCCGCTCCCGCCAGTTTGCAGGCATGCGCCATTTCCATTTCACAGTTGGTGCCGTTGCCGGTGAGAACAATTGCTTTAACCCTGGTTGCCATATTGTCAATCCTGTCTAAAAATTAAGCGGCTTTTGCCACGCGCCTTTTAGCTTGCCGATTTTTTCCTTAATAATGGTTTTGCCGGAAAGACCGCTTACCTGCAGGCATCCGTCATTCGAAACAAAGCCGATTTCACGCGCGACGTTTCCCGCCATCCTCTTTTCAAACTTCGCTTTGTCTTTCGGGTGAATCGTAACCACAAAGCGGCTGGCCGTCTCGGAAAACAACACATAATCGTCGCGTTTTTTGCCGCGGTAAGGAACGTCCTTCAAATCGATATTCATGCCCAGGCCGCCGGCAAACGCGGCTTCGGCCAGCGCCACCCCCAGGCCGCCGTCGGAACAGTCATGACACGAGGCGACCAAACCCGC
>DNYQ01000060.1:815-2995 GCA_003506745.1 Syntrophaceae bacterium | reverse complement strand
ATAAAAATAGATGGCGCCGACGCTCAATTCGGATCGCTTGGCAATCTGGTTGATCGATGTGGCGCTTAATCCCTTTCCCAGAAGAAGCTCTCTGGCCGTATTCAGAATGTGGCTTTTACGCTGTTCTCTTTCTCTTTCCCGTCTTTCCTTGGAGCCCATAATTAATCCTTATTTTCTGTGTTCATCGGTTAGTCTTCCGGTTTTTGCGAAGGCCTCATGTCGAACCACGGTTTCTGCTTCTTAAAAGGACACCAAGCCGCCCGGCAGTTGTGGAGGGGCGTTTTGTACAAGGGAAGGTGATGCTGTCGCTTGTCCACTTCGATACGCCCGAAGACCGCAATGGCGCCGCCGTTCTTCGCAGTCTTTGGCAATATCTAACGGCTGATCCTGATGACCAAATACACTGTACTACGATAACCCGGGAAAACAGGCTCATTGCAGAGGACTGCCCAGAATGGAATAAAACGCTTGCGGATATTCAGGCTGCCGCTGCCGGATTGATCTCCCTGGGTGAACGAAATTCTCTTTGGCATTGGCGAAATCCCTGGTTCCTTCAGTGGCGCCGCGGTGTCCGGGGAATGGAATATTCCACCTTGGCAGTGATGATCGGCGAAATTGCAGCATGTCTAAACCCTCATCGGACAGCAGGTCATGAACAAAAGATAACGCTCCCCGAATCATACGATCTGTTTGACCTGCGAGAGGATTTGATGCTCATCGGGGAGTTTATCATCCCTTTTGTGGAAAAAGCCAAAATACTTCTTACCCGGGAAAAATTGTTTCTAATGACGGCCGCCCTTTCGCCCGTAGATTGTCCAGATGAGGAGATCAGCCGCTTAAGGCGGGAACTCTTTGGCTCCTCCATCAGTCACGGAGGAAAGTTTAAGGATCTTATCGTTGCCGTAGATCATCTTCTTTATAAACTGATCAAATAGCCACGACGCGCCATGCCGATAATTCATCTTGACGTTTGTCCCTCCCATCTATACATTCTAAAAAACAATTCATGGAAAACAGATGATTGAAAATTTGATCAACAATTTATCCTTGTACATACAGGGCTCGGCAATCTTGGCTTTTGCAGCGGCCTATCTAGGCGGACTGGTCATCAGTTTTACGCCCTGCACCTATCCGCTGATACCCGTGACGGTCGGATTTATCGGCGCTCAGGGCGCGGGATCGAAGCTGCGCGGATTCCTGCTGTCCTTGTTCTACGTGCTGGGGCTCGCGGTGACGTATGCCGCTTTGGGAGCGGCGGCGGCTCTGAGCGGACGACTTTTCGGCCAAATGCAGACGACTCCATTGATCTATTTTATCATGGCCAATGTTTGCCTGCTGATGGGCTTGGCGATGCTGGATGTTTTCAAAATTTCCATTCCGGTTCCGCAAAGGCTGATGCAATATTCCGGCGGCGGCAAAAAAGGGTTTGTTTCCAGTTTTCTTCTCGGTGTGGTTTCCGGGTTTGTGATTGGTCCCTGCACCGCGCCGGTGCTGGGCGTACTGCTTGGTTTTGTGGCGCTGAAGACCAATGTATTCATGGGGATAGCTCTCTTGTTTGTTTTTGCCTTCGGCATGGGAACGTTGCTGATTCTGGTTGGAACGTTTGCAGGATTCATTGCGGCGCTTCCGCGTTCGGGGACCTGGATGACGATCATTACCAGAGTTTTTGGCGTTATTTTAATTGGAGCAGCCGAATATTTCCTGTATACTGCCGGCACTCTTGCTTTTTAATAAAGGATGACCATGTTCAAAAAACATAGTATTTTCATTGTGTTAATAATTGTATCCGTCTTTGTCACGGCGTTGGACGGGTGGAGCCAGTATATTCCCAATGCGCCGTTCAAGCCGCAGTATTCCGCCGCGCCGGATTTCACCCTCAAAGACCTGCAGGGCAAAATTTTCCGTCTGAGCGCTCAGCGCGGCAAGCCGGTGCTGATTTTTTTCGGGACGACCTGGTGTCCCGGATGCCGCGCCGAAGTGCCGAAGTATAAAAAAGTGCACGAAACTTACGCGCCGCGCGGTCTGGTCGTGATTTACATCAACATCATGGAACCGGCTAGTAAAGTTGCGCGTTTTGCAAAGGCTAATGCTCTTCCCTACCGGACGCTGCTGGACGAAGATGGCAGAGAGGCGAATAAATACAATGTTGTCGGCGTGCCCATGATCATGCTGGTGGACAA
>DNYQ01000060.1:0-792 GCA_003506745.1 Syntrophaceae bacterium | reverse complement strand
ACAGACCGCTGGATCGGCGGCGTCTGCGGCGGTCTGGGAGAGCATACGCCGGTTCCTTCCTGGGTATGGCGTCTGCTGTTTGCCCTGCTGGCTGTTTGTTTCGGCACAGGATTCCTTGCCTATATTCTGCTGTGGATTTTTGTTCCACACAAGGCGCCGGCCGGACCAACCGGGCAGGGATAAAAAAAGCGGCGAATTCCGGGCAAAAGGCAGGAGTTGTTTGTTAAAGATTAAAATTGAAAATCTCGCGCTGGAAACCATCCGGCCCGGGAAAATCAGATATACTTATCCTTTACTTTTTATTCATGGCGCGGGCGGAACAAGTCAATACTGGAAGAACTATCTTCCGTATTTTGCGGATAAGGGTTGGGAAGTCTTTGCCGTGAATTTGCGGGGCCATTTTCCGTCAGATCGGGAGGAAGCTCTGGCGCAGGTAACGCTGGAGAACTATCTTGAGGATGTGGAAAAAGTCATCCGCCGGCTTGATATCGGGGCGTGCGCCGTCATCGGACATAGTCTGGGCGGGTTAATCGCCCAGAAAACGGCGGAAAATATCGATTCGGTTAAGGCCCTGATCACATTGGCCGGCGCGCCCCCGCTGGGTGTTGCGCTGGAGGTGAATAATGATCTGCCCTATTCCGGGACGATCATGAAAACCATGTGGGGAATGATGAATATGAGGCCGGTCAAGCCGACTTTTATGATGGCGGAAAAGACGGTTCTCAACAACATTGATCCCGGCGAGCAAAAGGCGGTTTTTGACATGTTTGTTGCCGAATCCCTGGCCGTCGG